>JBOHTT010000154.1:0-3036 GCA_050733775.1 Vulcanimicrobiaceae bacterium | reverse complement strand
GTGCAAGGACGCGTGCAAAACGCGCAGCGTCAGCTCCCGACCGACCTGCAAACGCCGCAAGTCTCGATTTACGATCCCAGCGAAGCCGTCGTCGTCTCGCTGGTCGCAAGCTCGAACTCGCTCGCGCCGGGGCAGCTCTCGTCGACGGTGACGACGCGCATCATTCCGGCGCTCGAACAGATACCCGGCGTGTCGTACGTCGTCGAGAACGGTAGCGTAACGCCGTCGATTCAGGTCAACGTCCACCCCGACGCACTGCTTGCGAATGGCCTAACGCTGCCGGACGTCACGACGACGATTGCAAACAACAACGTCCGCGCGCCGGGCGGCATCGCCTACGCACCGAACCGCGAGACGAATATCGACATCCGTGGCGACGTGCAGACGCCGGCGTCCGTCTCCGATCTGCTCGTTTCGGGCGGCTCGACGGCGGTGCCGAGCGGAACGAACCCCTTCGATACGTCCGCGCGGCTGTTTCGCATCGGCGACGTCGCAACAGTGACGGACACGTTCGAGCCGCAACGCGTGTACGCGTACACGCACGGCGCGCCGAGCATCGCCCTCGACGTGCAAAAGGCGAGCAACACGAGCGAAGTGCAGGCCTCAGAAGCCGTGCTGCGCGCGCTCCCGGGACTCGAACGCGCGTATCCCAACGTCCATTTCGATATTCTCAACGTGCAAGCGACGTATACGAAGGATCAGCTTTCCGGCGTCATCCGAACGCTGATCGAGGCGATCCTCTTCACCGGCATCGTGATGCTCTTCTTCTTGCACTCGTGGCGGAATGCGGTCGTCGTGATGCTGGCAATTCCAACGTCGCTGTTCGTGACGCTCGCCGCGATGCATCTGGCGAACTTCACGATCGACACCGTTTCGTTGCTCGCGATGACGCTCATCATCGGCATCCTCGTCGATGATTCGATCGTCGTCTTGGAAAATGTCGAGCGCCATCACGAAAACGGTGAAGAGCCGCGTGCGGCAGCGATCTCAGGTCGAATGGAGATCGGCGTCGCGGCCGTCGTGATCACGCTCGTCGACGTCGTCGTGTTCCTACCGATTTCGTTCCTGCCCGGAACCGTCGGCCTGTTCTTGCGCGAGTTTGGTCTGGTCGTCACCGTTGCGACCCTGACGTCGCTATTCGTTTCGTTCACGGTCACGCCGGCGCTCGCGGGACGCTGGTCGCTGCTTTCGACGTGGCGGCCGTGGCGCATCATCGATTCGTTTGCCGACGGTTTTGAGCGGCTGCGCGGCTGGTACGTGACGCGCGCGCTCGAATGGGCGTTGCGCCGTCCCGGCGTCGTCATGCTCGTTTCGTTCGGAAGCCTCGCGCTCGCAGTGTTGCTGATTCCGCTCGGCTTCGTCGGATTCGAATTCGTGCCGCAAGTCGACCGCGGCGAGATCTACCTGACCGTCACCTATCCGACGGGCACGCCGCTCGAGACGACGCGCAACGGCATCCTCGCCGTCGAACGCTACGTCGATTCGGTTCCCGACGTCGCGGCCGAAACCGCGCTGGCGGGCGCGTATGTCGGCAATCTGCCGGGCTACGTGAGTAACGGGGCGATCGGACAGCTGCACGTTTTTTTGAAGCCGAAACACCAGCGCTCGACGGCGCAATGGGTTGCCGCGATGCAAGCGCGCGCGCAGAAAATCGTCCCCGGCGCGAACGTCGTGGCAATTCCGGCTACCGACATCCAGGGCGGCATCCAACAGCCGATCGACGAGGTCGTCAGCGCGACGGGCGTCGACGACCCCAGCGCGTTTGCGCAGCAAGTCTATGAGGCGCTCAAAGGTGCGCGCGGGGCGCAAGACGTCACGACGACCGCCACGCCGAATTCGCCGCAAGTCGAAGTCGATTTCGATCGCGACCGCGCGCGCGCCCTCAATGCGTCGATCGGCACGGCATCTACCGCAATCCGTGCAGCCTTCGGCGGCGTGATCGCGACGCAATTCACCGGCGTAGACGGGCTCAAAGACGTCCAGGTTATCTATTCGCAGCGCGATCAGACGAATTTGGCGGCGATTGCCGCGATTCCGATCCGCACGAACGGCGGCTCGATCGTCCACGTCGGGGACATCGCGCATCTCACGTATGCACCCGCGCCGCCGCTGATTACGCGCATCGACCGGCAGAGCGTCGTGTACGTCGGCGCGAACGTGGCCCCGGGCTTCGAGCTTTCGAACGTGCAGCGCGCTTTCGACGCACGCGTCGCGGCGCTGAATCTTCCGCCGTCCGTGCACGTGCAGCCCATCGCCGGCGGCAACCAGCAGTCCGTGCACGACACGGTCGTCGGCATGAGCCTGTCGCTGTTGCTTTCGATCGCGCTCGTCTATCTCTTGATGGTCGCGCTGTACGATAGTTACCGCACGCCGTTCGTCATCATGTTCTCGGTGCCGGTCGCGGTCGTCGGCGCGCTGGGCGCGCTCGCGCTCGCACACCAAACGCTCAATCTCTTCTCATTCATCGGTTCGGTATTGCTGGTCGGCCTCGTGACGAAGAACGGCATCCTGCTCGTCGATTTTGCGAACCGTCTGCGTCACGCCGGCTACGAGCAGATCGCGGCCGTTCGCGAAAGCGCGCTCGAACGGTTCCGGCCGATCATCATGACGACGTGCGCGATGATTGCGGGCATGCTGCCGTTGGCGCTGGCACTCGATCCGGGCTCCCAAGCAGAGCGGTCGCTGGGCACGGTGGTTATCGGCGGGCTCTCCAGCTCGCTGCTTTTGACGCTGGTGCTCGTGCCGATCGTGTATCTGCGCTTCTCCCCGCCCCCGGAAGAGAAAGAAACCCTCGAAGAGATTTTGGCCGGCAAGCGGACCGACGGCACCCGCGGACTGGCCCCGCAACAACCAGCGTAGGATGCGGAAAATAGGCCGCAGAACGCTTGAACTAGCGAGCAATACGGCCTTCGCTCTTGAAGCGCCGAATTGCAGCTATTCATAGCGGAGGGGCAGCATGCTGAACTTCTTGGGCAATCCCGTCGCGAAAGCGGGATATAGCCGGTGGATGGTCCCGCCGGCGGCTTTATCGATTCA
>JBOHTT010000153.1:0-11149 GCA_050733775.1 Vulcanimicrobiaceae bacterium | reverse complement strand
GCTGAGTCGCGATTCTTCAACGGCGACGACGGTGGCGCTGCGCGGAAGACCTTCGATGAGCGCCATCTCCCCGATGATGCCGCCGGGGGCAATGCGCTCAAGGACCTTGTCGTCAAGACGAATCTCGAGGGCGCCCGAGAGGACGACGTACATGCAATGGGCAGGATCGTCGACCTCAAAAACGGTCTCACCTGGAGCATACGTACACGCGTGCTCATCATCATGTCGAAACATGCCTTCAATCGTCACGTTCGACGCGTTCTGCGCGGTACGCCGGGCGCCTGCTTGGGCGAGCGAGATTTTGCAGCGGTTCTATTTTGCCGACGTCGTCGCGTTGACGAATAGGCGGTATTCAGCCTTATCGTTGTCGTGCGGATATTCCATGAACGTTATCTTGGGGCGGCCCGGGCTCGTCCACTCCTGATACATGATGCCGCTCCCGCCTCGGTAGTCGACGACGCCCTTCGTCGTAACGAGTACGCGCCGGGTGGATCGAGATACGATATTTGGCAGTCTCGAAAATGCGTTGGATCGGGCGACTTCGCGGCGAACGTGTTTACTTTGAGCTTGTCACCGCGCAACTTTGTGAATCCATCCGACGCATTTGCAAGTCCGGTGGACAGCACGGCGCGAATCGCCTCCTCGTCGCCGGTTTGCGCTCGCGCCGCAGAAGCGAAAAAGCAGGGCAGCAGTACAAGCAATGCCGCAACGAGAGAGTGAAAAGCCTCGCGTTAGCGAGGCTTTTCCGATCCTACGGCTTGTGACCGCTCACGCTTCCGCTTCCGGATGCGCTCCCGCTGCCTGAGCCGCTCCCCGCAGAGCCGCTCATGCTTCCTGAGCCGCTCTGTGCGCCGTTCGAACTCGCTCCGTTGCTTCCGCCGGCGCCTTGGCTTTGACTAGGTGGTTGGATGATCGTGGTGTTGGACGTACTTCCGCTCCACGGATGCCACAGGAGCAATGCGACGATGACTGCTACTGCGATGACGGCAATGATTGCCGCAACCGCTCCGCCGCCTCCGCCGTTCTGAACCACCACCGGTTGTCGTCCTGACGTGTCTTGCATATTCGGCACCTCCGAGTGGCGGCTTTACCCCTCTCCGAGGTAGGCGACACAAATCGCTTCTAGGGCTGTGGAGCTAGCGGAAGCCTGGACAGTTGGAGAGGGACCGCGACGTAAAGAAAATAGACCCTTGTGAGGGAGTTAATCCATGCAGACAAAGCCCGTAAAAGAACCTGGCCCCGAACATCCGATCTCGATCGAGCCAACCGAAGGTCGAGTCGTTATCAAAACCGGCGGAAAGATTCTCGCCGATACGACCCGAGCGCTTACGATGAGCGAATGCGACTATCCGCCGGTGCAGTACGTGCCGCGCGCCGACGTCGACATGTCGCTGCTGCGGCGAAACGATCACGCGACGTATTGACCGTACAAGGGTGATTGTTCGTACTTCAGTATCGCGACGAGCTCGTCGAGCGCCGAAAATGCGGTCTGGTCGTACGAAAAGCCCTATCCGGCGGTCGCCGAAATAAAAGAATATCTTGCGTTCTATCCTGAGCGGGTCGACAGCATCGAGGTCGCTAAGGGTTAACGGGATGCCCGCCGCGGTTCATTCGCTCGACCACTTTGCGCTCTCGGTCCCGAATCTGGAGGCCGGCGCCGAATTTTATCGCGACTTTGGGCTCACGACATTCGCGAACGGTAACGTCGTACGCTTAGACGCCGCCAACGGCACCGCCGGTTATCTGCACGAGGGGCCGCGCAAGCGCTTGCATCATCTGACGTTCGGTATCGACGCCGATACGCTTCAGGAGTTTACCGAACGCCTGCGCGCAAACGACGTCGCCCTCGCCGATTCGCCGAAGGGCGTCCAGGATGGCGACGGTTTGTGGTTTCGCGATCCGGACGGCAATCTGATCCAGCTTGCCGTTTTGCGCCGGCGTTCGCCGGAACGCAAGTCGCGAATGGACGTGCGGATCGTTTCTGAAGGCGAGCGCGGTTCGCCCGATGCTGCCGGCGATATTCGTCCGCGCCGCCTCGGGCACGCTTTGCTGTTCACGCCGGACGTGCTGCGGCTCGTTGCATTTTACGAGCGCGCTCTGGGTTTGCGGCTGTCCGATCGTTCCGGCGAGATCGTCGCGTTTTTGCACAGCCCGCACGGCAGCGATCACCACATCGTCGCGTTCGGGAAATCGGATCGTCCCGGCTTTCACCACGCCAGCTTCGAGCTCGAAGCGATCGATAAGATTGGTATGGCGGCGATGCAGATGGCCGAGAAGGGACATCGTGAAGGCTGGGGATTCGGCCGGCATTACATCGGCTCGAATTATTTTCAATACGTGCGCGATCCGTGGGGGAGCTTCGCGGAATACTTTTGCGACATCGACTACATTCCGGCAGGCTGCGCGTGGGAAGCGCGCGACGTTCCGCCGGAGCGCGCCCTATTCGTGTGGGGACCACAGCCGCCGCCGTATTTTTTCGAGAACGCGGAGCCGATCTAAGGCTTGATACGGATGTTGCGGACGGGGTTGCTCGGCGCAATCGGTGCGATCGCATCGAGACCGGAATCCCCGTCACCGCCACCGCGACGGGCGGCTCGCGCCAGGCGATAGCGCTCGAGCGCGGCCCGGAGGCCGCCGCTCAGTCCGGCCGAGCGACGTACGGGGACGTCCGGGCCCCAGGGCGTCTCGGAGACTTCCTCGTCGCGGTAATTGATGTTGCGGCCCTTCAGCTCGTCGCCCATTCCTTACATTTTACCCAAGGAGATTACCGGCCACGGGTGGCCCGATATCGGCGTCGCGTGAGCGAACCGACGACGCGAAGCGAACCAGCATGAGAATCGCATCGTCAGTCGATTCGTGCTGACCCATGACGCGACTTCGCAGCATCTCCGCGGGATTCGCGACGTCCGGATTTTGCGCGAGCTGCCGGACGGCTTGAACCAACGCGCGCTCGGCGCCGTCGGAATCGCGATCGATCTCCGTGATCCCGTCGGTGTAGAAGACGGCGATGGCGCCCGGTTCGAGCATGACGGCGGTGCTGGCGTATTCCGCGTGCGGAATTACGCCGAGCGGTAAGCCGCCGTAGCGCAACAGCCGCGGCTCCATATTCGGTCCCGCGACGATCGCCGGTGGATGCCCGGCGCTCGCGTATCGTATGTGCTTCGCAACCGGATCGATGAACGCGATCAGCGCCGTCGCGAGCATTTGCGAATGATCCCCGAGCGTTGCATTGACTTTTGTCAGAATCTCGCCGGGATCGCTCGTTGTGAACGCGGTGGCGAGAATGCGCTGCCGGATCTCCGCGGCGATGACGGCCGCACCGACGCCGTGGCCCATCATGTCGCCTACCGAGACGACCACCTGACCGTCAGGAATCGCGAAAGCGTCGTACCAATCGCCGCCGATCAGCTCTTTATTTTCTGCGGTCAGGTAAACGGCATCGAACGTCAGATCGGGACGCTCGGGAAAGCGCTTCGGCAAAAAAGCGGCTTGCAAGATTCTCGCCACTTCCGTCGCGTGTTCGAGCTCCCGGCGCTCCGCCGCGCGGCGCAGCTCTTCGGCGTTCTCGCGTTCCGCGGTCATCGCGGCGATGATGAGTCCCGTCATGGAAAGCACGGCCATCACCGTCATCGCGTATGCCAAGCGGTCATCCGGCGTGCCGAAGACAAACGGACCTCTGGCGTTCGCCGCGCCGGTGATTGCGGCCGCAGTGATGATGAGCACCGCGGCAGTCGTAATGCGCTGAGAGAATCGGAGTGAGGCCCAGACGATCACGGGAAAAACGAGAAATCCGAGACGAAGGTTGTTCATGAAGCCGAGCCATCCGACGAATATCGCCGTCGCGAGGAAGGCCAAAATCTCGGCAGCGCGGGTAAATGGCGTTGAATCCGGCGCCCTCTTCACTCCCCACGTGAGAACGAGTGGCGTGAAAAGTAGAACGCCCATTGCATCGCCGATCCACCACAAGTGCCACGCCGAACCGAATGCGGGCCACGACACCGCACCTGCCGCAACCAGCCAAAGCACGCCGTTCGTCGCGGTCACGAACATCGCGCTCGTGCCGATTGCCGCCACCAGCAAGACGTCGCGAACGCGTTCTAGGCGTGCGTCCACGTTCAAGCGGCGAAGCAGCACCGCGGCGACCATCGGGCCCGCGGTGTTTCCGAGCGCGAGCCCGGCCGCCGTCAACGCCGTCTCGTTCGTTATGAGGTTCGCGACGAGCGCCCCGAGCCAGATGGCGGGCGCCAAGCGGTAGCCGGCGAGGAATAGCACGGCGACGGCGAGCCCGCTTGGTGGCCATACCGAGGTAACTTGCTGAACGCTGAAAGCCAGCGCGAGCCCGAGCTTCGCCAGCACGACGTAAGCGACAGCTACGGCGATAAAGATGAACGCGTAGGGCGAGCGTGCGAACAGCAAAAGTAACCCCGAGCGATACTCCCCGCGACCATCGTTCTGTGCTCCCGCGGGACGGCCCCTTCGGGGGCCGGGGACGGCCGTCGCGGAATCGGCCGCAGAATGACCGATGCGCCGGAAATCCAGCTCGCGCTCGCGCGAGCACTGGAATTGGAATCGCAGGGACATAACGAGCTGGCGCGGCTTGCGTATGCCGACGTGATCGCGCGTTCGCCCGGACACGCCGGCGCGCTCAACGCTCTGGGGCTGCTGCTTTATCGCACCGGGTCGCGTAAGGCGGCGCAGATCGCGTTTTCGCAAGCAGCGCACGCGAACCCGGATAGCGTCGCGAGTCATCTCAATCTCGCGTACACCCTCGTCTTCGAAAGTCGATTCTCCGAAGCGCACGGATGCTATGCACGAGCCCTCGTGCTCGAGCCGGAGAATCGCTTAGCGCATCAAGGCATGGCGTACGTGCTCTCGGAGTTCGGTGATGAAGAAGCTGCGCAAAAACATCGCGACGCGGGCTTTTCAGAGCCGGTGCTGCACGGGACGTCTCGCGGCCAGGGCGATCCGGTCTGCGTGCTCTTGTTGTGCTCGCTCTACGGCGGAACAGTTTCAACGTCGCAATTTCTCGACGATCGGATCTTTCTCACGACGACGATCGTCGTCGAGCTCTTTGAGGGCGCGTTGCCGCCGCATCACGTCGCGTTCAATGCCATCGGCGATGCAGATCGCTGTGCGCCCGCGCTCGAGCGCGCAGCGGCGCTTCTCAGGGACACGAGCGCGCCGGTGCTCAATCTTCCGGCCACGGTGCTGGCGACGCGCCGGATGGACAATGCACGGCGGCTGGGCGCCGTCGAGGGCGTGCGCGCGCCGCGGATGACCATGCTGCGGCGCGATGACGTTGGCGCAGCCGACTTCGGCTATCCGCTGCTGGTGCGCGCGCCGGGATTCCACACCGGCCGGTTCTTCGAGCGCGTCGAGCGTCGCGAAGAGCTCGAGCCTGCCGTTGCGCGGCTGCCCGGCGACGAGTTGCTTGCAATCGAGTACCTTGACGGCCGCGGTGCCGATGGAAAATATCGCAAGTATCGCGTCATCATCGTCGATGGCGCGCTGTATCCGCTGCACCTCGCGATCGCACGAGACTGGAAAGTCCACTACGGCACCGCGGAGATGCGCGATCCGCAGCATCAGGCGGAAGAAGAGCGTTTCCTCGCAGACATGACTGCCGCGCTCGGGTCCACGAAAGTTGCCGCGCTCGAAGGTATCGCGGCCGTGCTCGGGCTCGATTACGGCGGGATCGACTTCGGTGTCGACGCGGAAGGCCGCGTCTTGCTGTACGAAGCGAATGCGACGATGACCGTCGTCGTGCCGGAATCGCACGAGGCTCCATATCGACGATTGCCTGCGGAGCGCATCATCGTGGAGGTCATCAAGATGCTCGCGAAGCGCGCGAGCGGCGTCAAACCGCGCTAAGCGTGCGCGTTGACGGTGTTAAAGGCCGTGAAGACGGTTTCTGTCGCGGCGCCGACGGAGTTGTAGCTCGTGCCCGACCCCTTCAGCGACTCTTGCGGAAGCGGGAGCTCGTAGAACGACTGCAGCGGCTCGGACGGTTGCGACGGCGAGGAATAGGCTGCGCTTTGCGTGCCCGGTTGCGGACCCGTCGACGTCGAGTGGCCCGTCGGGACCGGCGGCGCTGCGGGCTGCTGTGGGCTGCTAACGATGCCGGTGATCTGCGCGCGCGCTTCGACCGGGCTGATCATCCCCGTCTGAAGCTCAGAGAGGATTTGCTCGATCTGCGCACTTTGTGCGCTCGTCAGATTGAGATCTGCGAGAAGACCCGTACCTACGCTTGCCGGCGCGCCGCCGGCATTAACTACCGAAAGAGACATATTGGCTCAAAAACTTCCGTGTGTCAGAGCAGCTTGGTCTAGATTTTGTATCGGCGGGTCGGGGAAGAGTCTTTAGTGTCCGGCGGGGGCTCGGTTGGGCTCGACTAGGCCGCAAGGACCGCCAATTCTGAGACTGAAGACCGCGCCGGAGCACAGTTGATGGCTAGTGGAACCCCCACGGATTCGATTTGCAGCGATGGTGTCGCCATCGTGCGCGAATTCTTGGCGCTGCCGAAGAATGCGGCGGCGGGCCGCGCCGTGGTCCGGTCGTTTTTAGAGGAGTGTGCGATCCGCGGGGACTGGATTCACGAGGTCATGATCGCCGGGGGCGAGGCCTTGGCCAACGCCGTCCAACACGCGTATCCGACCGGAGCGCGCGGCAAGATGGTTCTCTCGATCTATTGCTGCACCGAGCACAACGTGATTGCGCTGCAAGTGCGCGATCGCGGTAAGGGGCGCATGTCCGTCGAGGCCGATACGCCGTCGCGCCGCGGTTTCGGCTTTCTCATCATGCGGGCACTGGCCGAAGCCGTCTCGATCGAGACGAACGACGGCACGACCGTCACGATGGTTTTTAAAAAATAGAAGCCGGCGCTTCGAGCGCGAGCGAAAAGCTCGAAGACTCTTCCGGCGCCGTGAACTCTTGCGGAATTTGCGGTTCGCGCAGTTTCCGCTTACGCAGCATGCGCGCACGATTTGGATTGCGTTTGATGAGCTCGAGAACGAGGCGCAAATACGCATCGACGACGTTCAGCAATTGGCCCGTCGTTAGCGAGAGACGCGTGACGCGATGTGCTCCGTTGGGACCGGGACGCTCGTCGGTGTGCGCGATCATCAAGTCGCTTGGCGACTGCGCCACGCGCGCGTCGTTGGTTGCGGACTCCGGTTGATGCGTGAAGATCATGTCCTGCACGTCGCGGACGGATTGCGTGAACCCGTCCGGCACGACGATACCGCGGCGCGTGGAGTACTCCCCGAAATTCGCGTATAATTTCTCGTGTGCGCGCACCGGCAGCTTCGGCTCAGATCCGAAATACAGCTCGACGTATTGTGCGACGCGGTCCAGTACCGTCTTGGCGAAGAGAAAAAATGTCTCGAGATCGAGGTGCGCGACGTCAAGGAGATCCGCCATCTCGGCGTCCATTGTGGCCATCTCGTCGTCGTACGTGATCGCGCCGCCGTCAAATGCCGGATCCATCTTGGTGAAAAGCAGCGCGAGGAGTTCTTTGTAGCGTTTCGCGGTCGGTACGTGACGTTCGTGGACGAGCTCGAGGTAGCGATATCCCCGCAAGACGTGCCCGAGGGCTCCATGAATCTGTGCGGCATCGCGGGCGGAGTGTCCTGAAAGACGCTCCCATTCCGCGGATTGAAAAGCAGATAATTCCTCGTGCAAAGGCTCCACCTGGCCGCCCTTCAACGGACCGTCTGAACGCTCATGCGGCCGCTTGCATAATCCAGGTAAAGTATGAAACGCGATAGGAACCCGGCTCCGATACGGTCCGTCGGATGGCCGCCGGGGACGTCGGTGGCCCCGACGGGGACGTCGCGCAACGTGAGATCGGCGAAAGCCACGTCGACCGTGCCGATCGTCTGCGTCCCGCGGCCGCCAACGCCCAGAATCCTTCGCTTTTCCCGTGCGACGAAAAGCCCCGGATGTGCTTTGGCAAATGCGGCGGACAGATCGATCGAGGCCGCATCGCCGGTGTCGACAGCGAGCTCGCAGCGCGTCGTGGCGAGCTCGATCGGCACTTTGGGCGTAATGCCGGCGAAGATC
The DNA here is from genome assembly GCA_050733775.1 of Vulcanimicrobiaceae bacterium. Lineage (GTDB taxonomy): Bacteria > Vulcanimicrobiota > Vulcanimicrobiia > Vulcanimicrobiales > Vulcanimicrobiaceae > JAFAMS01. Next base: position 3,088 of record JBOHTT010000153.1, on the reverse strand, counting down.
AGCGGCACGGCGTTGCCGATCGCCTGCGAACCCGGCCGCTCGAAGCGAATCGTCCGCTGCACGAAATCGAGCCGCACGCCGGCCTGCGCGATGACGTCGGCGCCGATGATGACCTCCGCGCCGACGCCGCCGACGTCGGGCAAAATCGCATACAAAGCCGGGCCGACGCGCATCGTTCCGAGGTCGAGCTCCCCGGCGCGCACGATGCCGCTGGCGACCGCACCGAGCCCCTGGAGTCCGATCCGTCCGATGGTGCTCAGATGCAAACGATCGGCCAGATCGAGACTCATCGCCATGCCCGAGGCGCCGGTGTCGAGCAAGCAGCGCGTCTGCGCGTTGTCGATCCGGCATGGAAAGATCGGAATCGCGCCCCCGGCGAGCTTCGTTGCGGGCGCCGCGGCGCTGAACGTAACCGCCGGGCCGGTCGGAACCACGAGCGGGTCGTCGACCGCGCTGCGTTCCTCGTAGCGCTGCACGACGCCGCCCGTGCGGCGAATTTCCGTGGGAAGCATCAACGGTCCAAATCGTTTCTGCTCCCGGTATTCGTAGAGCACGTGCGGTCCGTCGGCGATCGCGGACAGCAATCCCGTTTGCGGGTCCAAGAGTGCGGTGAGCTTCGCGCCGCCCGGAGCCGTCACGTCAAACGGAGCGACCGGACGTCCTGCGAGCCGGCTTTCCGGCACGGCTTCCACGCGTCCGCCGTCGCGCCGAAACTCGGAGGACGTAAACGCATACGATACGATCGCCCGCACGGTGACGAGCTGCGGATCGAGCATCGCCGTTTGCTCGATCGGAGTCCCGTTGTACGAAAAGATCCACCGCTTCCGCAGCGACGTATCGATCATCGTTCCGTCACAGACGATGCCCGTGCATCGCTCGGTGATGAGACGGGATCCCTGCTCGTCGATTTGCGTCGGCGCCGTCTGGGCGTCTTCCGCAGCAATCGTGCTGCGAATGTGATAGCGCCACGGCTGCCCGGACGCGGCCGCGGCACGCTGCAGGAGCGCGTCGCCATCCGACGGCGCTGCGTGCGCGAACAATGGAAGCATCGCCGCAACGGCTGCCGGCAGGATCGCGGTGCGCGCGCAAAAGAGACGCACCTCATGGACTTCACGCCGATCGATGGATATCTCCTCGACGGCCAGCCGTCGAAACGCGAAGCGCTCGACCACGTGCTGAAAAATCGCATCGACGATCCGCGTGCGGCGCCGTTCTACCGGGCCTTCGAGGCGATCGGAACGCGCGCGGCCGACGAATCGCTGATGGCGATTCGCGCGATCGCCGCCGGCAAAGCTCCGGACGATGCGCTGATCCGCACGCTGCGCGATTTGATCGGGCTCGCTCGTGCGGGGAAGCGAGGTGACCCGGAAGTCGAGAACGCGCGAGCCGCGTACCAAAAAACACTCGCCTCGTGAGGAACGGATATTCACGATCCCTGCGTTGAGGAGGTGTGGTCCGCTCCGGAATACTCGCCTTACTCATTATCGCCGCCGCATCGCAAACCCCGAAGCCGTTGCCGTCGCCGGTGCCATCGCCGGCGAGCGCGCATGACGGCGGCATCGTGCACGGGAGCATCGTTTCAATCGACTACTTCGAGAGGCGGATGGAGGTTCGCGCGCGGCGAAACCAGCTCGTTGACATGTACATTCTGCCTTCGACGAGCATTCAAGGGAAAGCGGGCGGCTATCACTCGATCGCGGACTTGAAAAAGGGCGAGACCGTCGACGTATTGACGAGCATCGAAGGCCGCCGGACGAACGCAGAAATCATCAAGCTCGAATAACGTGCCGTCCGCGACGACGCTTGCCAGCCAAGTGGTATGCGCCGGCTTCGAGGGAACGGGACCCGACGAGGCGCCGCTCGCGCGGCTGAAATCGCTGCGGCTCGGTGCGGTGCTGTTGTTTGCGCGCAATGCATCGACGCCGGAGCGTTTCCGCGCGCTGACGTCCGCACTACAAGGCGCGCTCGCCGACGAGGTTCCCGCGCTCATTGCAATCGACCAGGAAGGCGGCGCGGTCGCGCGCCTGCAGGACGGTGTAACGCAGCTCCCTTCAATGATGTCGCTGGGCGCGACGCAAAAACCGGAGCTCGCGCGCCGTGCCGGACGGCGCCTCGGCATGGATTTGCGCGTGCTGGGCGTCAACGTCGATTTTGCGCCGGTCCTCGACCTCGCGCTCGATCCACGCAACACCGTCATCGGCGATCGCGCTTTTGGCGTCGATCCGGAAGCCGTTGCGGCGATGGGCACGGCGTTCGCGGACGGCTTGCGAGCCGGCGGCGCGATCGCGGTCGCGAAGCATTTCCCCGGCCACGGCGCCACGCACGTCGATTCGCATCACGCGTTGCCGACGCTGGACGTCGACGAGGCGACGTGGCGCGCGCGCGATCTCGTACCGTTTGCGCGCGCGGTTGCGAGCGGCATTCCGGCGATCATGAGCGCGCACGTCGTGTTGTCTTCCATCGATGCGCGGCAGCCGGCTTCGCGATCGCGCGCAATTCTGCACGGCGTGCTTCGCGAACAACTCGGGTTTGACGGCGTGATCTTCAGCGATTGTCTCGAAATGGCCGGAGCAGGCTTGGGCGTCGCGCAAAGCGCGCCGATGTCGATTGCGGCCGGCGTCGACTGCGTGCTCATCTCGCATCGTCTCGATCTTGCTGAAGAGGCGGTCGAAGCCATCGCACGTGCCGTCGCTACGGGCAGCTTGCCGGAGGCGCGGTTGGCAGAAGCGGCGGCGCGCGTCCGCCACTTGCGCGGCACAATTCCGCCCGCGGCGAATGACGACGGCACTGACGGCGACATTGCGCTCCAGATCGCTCGCGAGGCTATACACGTGACGCGCGGGTCGCTCGCGATGCCTTCAGGATCCGCCGTGACGGTGATCTCGTTTGAGGGTGCGGAGCGGCCATCGCTGGCTGCGGCGCTTCGGCAAAGAGGCATGAAGAGCGAGATGATGCGCGTTGCGCTCGAGCCGCGCGCGGAAGATCTGGACGTGCTCGAGATTGTCTTGCGCGGACTTGCAGGAAGACGTGCGATCATCGTCACCAGGCGCGCGCATCTTCATTCCGCTCAGGCTGCTGCCGTTTTACG
>JBOHTT010000152.1:0-2628 GCA_050733775.1 Vulcanimicrobiaceae bacterium | reverse complement strand
CCTTATGCCTTCGCCTCATTTACTAACGACGTTTCTCGGGCAACCGTGCGGCTCCGGTACGACGGAAGGCGTCAATTCGGAGATGCACGAGCGTTTGGTCGCTGCCGAACGCGCCATTAGGGCCGCGTTCGATGCTACTTCTCCGCAAGAACGCGACGACGCATCGTTTGCCGAATGGGCCGGCGCTCGTTATCCGCACGGCTGCTGGCGCGCAAATGCGAAACAACATTCAGCCGGCGCTGCAATCGACATCAATCGCGCTGAAAATCTGTATATCGTCACGCGGCATAACGGGGTTCCCGGCGGCGAGCCCGGTGCCGAGCGCCTCGTCGAAATGCGCAAGCGCGTGCTGGCGGCATACGACCGCGCCATGGCGTTTTGCGATTCAAGTGGGAGCGCAGCCGACGTGAGCCCCCGCCGACCGGGTGAATCGACGCACGCGGTGTGGTCGCGCCTCAAAGCCGTTTCAGACGCGCTGGAGCGCTATCTCAGTATCGCGATCGATCCAAATCCCGACGCGGTGTTTCGCGTTGCCATCGAAAACGCGGACGAGATTTCCGACGACGAGCTGCTGGCGACCATCCCGGAAGGGGAGCGGCTACCGCTCGACGTCGCGCTACAACACGCGAAGCGCGAGCAGTTCTTCCGCGCGCTGCGCGACTACGAGCACGCGCGAATTCCGTTTACGATCGGCGAGCCGAGCGCGACGCCCGAGCGCACGCGCAATCCCGCGCGCGGTTTCCTGCATTTGCGCAGCGAGATCGTAACCGCCCTGTGCGATGAAGGCTTGCGCTGGGGAGCCTGCGATCTCGCGATGTTGCCGGACGGTTCTTCGCACAACGGCGCGACGATGCACTTCGATCTCGCCGACGGCGGCGGTTTTCCCGAAGTGCACTCTCTCCTGCGGTTTGGTTGAAGCGGCCTAACCGGGCCGGCAGTCGCAGCAGTCTTCGCAGAGGTCGCAGCCGAGATGCAGCTGCTCGGCGTGTGCGCCACACTTCGCGCAGTCGATCATCGCCAGTCCGGAAGGTCCTTGCTCCTTGATTGGCTGCTCTTTCTCGTCCCGTTCTGAAGAGCTCGCTGCCATGGCCATGTCTCTCATATCCTCTGAGGGGGCCCAAACCCAAGTCGCGGGAGTACGTCTTGGAGGAAAGCTTGCCGGCCGGCCGCGTCAATGTGCCGGCGCAGTGCGGAAAGCGCCTGCGCGTCGTTGCACGACACCGGCTCCGAGTCCAAGATGTCCGAGCCGAGCATCACAGTCGAATTCGAATCGCGCCAGACGTGCCCGCACGCCGCTTCCAACCCCTCCGCTGTCAAGACGCCGTTCGGGGCCGCCGCATACTTGCCCATAGGTGCCGGAAGCAGTTCGCCCAGGTTGTAACGATGCCTGTCCGTAGGCAAAACGCGGGCGGCAGCGTAGATTCGAGGCTACATGAGCTGGATGACGATCTTCACGTTCCTCTTTGCGTTCGCGTGCATCGCGACGCTCTTGCTCGGCCTGCAAAGGCAATGGCAGAGGGCGCGCGTCATCTCCGCCGTCGTGGCGGTCGTCTCATTCATCATGGCGCTAGTTTCGGCGTCGGTCAAGAAATAGCAACGGAGGGAATGAATGCCTGACACGCGACTCGGCGAGCTCGTGCAAAAGCTCACGCCGCTCCTCGATGAGTTCGCCAAAGAAGCGAATCGCGTCATGGACGAAAACGGCCGCCGCGATGCGACCATCTTGAAGGACTACATGATGCGAAAGTATTCGCGCATCGTCGTGTTTCTCGCGTGCGCGGATACGATGGCGGAGCTTGCGGCTAACGCACCGCAGTGAAAGACTGTTACAGGTTACTAAGGCGGAAAGACGACGGAATGAGGCGGCACGCGCTTGCGCACGATCGCAACGGCTTTTTCTTTGTCTTCGAATTGCTCGCGCAGCTCAGCGAGAGCGGCCTCGACGAGCGCTGCAGTTTTCACGCGAAATCCGACATCGCGCAAAAGCCCGTGGATCGCTTCGAGTTGTTCGGCTGCAACCGGTGTCAGCGGTACGGTTGCAGGCTTCGCGGCTTGCGGCTGGCTCTCGCCGTGCGGATGTGGGTGCGGATGCGGATGTTCATGATCATCCATGCCGTGCGCTTCCTGTCGCTTTCGCACGAGTCCTACGCTGCGGGGGTCTCCGCGTGAACGAGAAGCCGCACGTGATGATGGCTTTTGCCTGCGAAACGGTCTCCGCGGAACCCGGCAAGCCGATCTCTTTCGAGAATATGCTCGACGGCATCGACGCCGAGCAGTTTCCCGCTCCGACGGGTCGCTGGTTTGCCGTCTTTTGCTTTTACAGCCGCGAGGCCGGTGCGATCGGCAATTGTCGCGTGATCGTCGAACACGAGAAAGGCGATATCGTCGCGCAAAACTCCGTCAAGGATCTGCGCTTCGGGGAACAGCAGCCGATCTCGCGCAACGTCGTCGTCTTCCAGCATTTCGCGTGGCCGTATCCGGGCTGGTATCAGGTCCGCTTCCTGGCCGGACGCGACACGGAGCTTGCGGTCTTCCCGATGCTCATCCAGCACGTCGAGGCTGAGGAGGCTGACGAAGAGCCCGAGGAAGAGCCGGAAGAATAGCCGAGGCCGCGGGCAGTTCCCGCAG
>JBOHTT010000151.1:0-3453 GCA_050733775.1 Vulcanimicrobiaceae bacterium | reverse complement strand
GATGCATTACGACCAGGGCGGCGTCAAAGCTCGCTACCGTCGCGGCCAAATCGGGATCCGAAAGACCGCTACAATCGTTGATCAGCGCAACACCGACAGAGAGCGCTTCTCGAGCCACGCGAGCGCGATAGGTGTCTACGGAGATTGCCGGCGGCAACTTCTCCGCGACGAGTGCCTCGAGCACCGGCACGATCCGCCGCAGCTCTTCATCTTCTGCGACGCGCGAATTATCCGCGGAGTAAGACTGGCCGCCGACGTCGACGATGGCGGCGCCCGAATTCGCAATCTCGTGCGCGCGTTTCAGCGCCGCATCTTTTCCTTTGAAGCGCCCGCCGTCGTAGAACGAGTCTGGGGTGACGTTCAAAATGCCCATGACCGCCGGCTTATCGGCCAGCGCGAAATCGTGGTCTCGAAGTCTTAGCTTAAATCCCGCGCGGGAGAACGGCGTTGAGGCCTCGATTCACGCGCGATACGAGCTCTTCGAGATGCGCGCGCGTCGCGACGTCAAGGTGCGTCGATTTCAGTCCATGATGCGCTTCGACCCCGAGCTTGCGCAGCTCGTAGCGTGCGAGCTCCTGCGTTTCGTACGGGATCTGCAAGTTATCCAGTGCAAGCGACGGCAGCATCGTGACCTGCAAGAGCAAGTCTGCATAGCGGCGCTGCAGCTCCCGGTGAAGCTCCGGAATCGAACGCCCGGATGCGACGTCGTCGAAGATCGCCGTCGAGGACCACTCGAAAAGATCTTGCAGCGACATCGTCTTGCCGCGAGCCAGCAGCGATTCGTCGTTGATGCGCGCGAGATTCGCCGGCGTGAAGATCGAGTAGATAACGGCGTCTTGCATGCTGCCGACAAAGGCCGTCAGAGGGAAGTCCGGGCGTCCACCGAGCCCTTGCGCGCCCCAACCGTGGAAACGGTCCGGGCCGAGATCTTGGATGAGCCGCGGTGAGAAATCGAAGGCTCGCGCCGAAAACACGTAGCGATCGAGAAGCGTGAACGCGCGACGCTGCTCTTCGCGTGGAATCGGCGCAAACGGCGCTGCGCCGCCGGGTTGTCCGCGGTGGGTGCGTGACGTAAACGCCCCGCCAACCCAACGAGCGGTCAGCATTGCCGAACGCGCGTATTCGTTGAGAATCGTGCCGAACGCCATGCGTTCGTCATAGTAGCTGCGACCGTCGCGCGGATAACGCTTGTCGAGCGTTGCGAAGAGCCGGTCCGCAATCTGGAAGCGCTGCGCGTGCCAGCCGATTTGATCGCTCGAGAGCGCAAAGAGGGCAACGCGCGGATCGATCGCCCAGGCTCCCGTCGCGTCTTCGTCGGTCGCAAAAGCAAGGTCGTGCTGCGTCGACCGGTTTGCGATTCTGGTAAGATCGACGGACGACGACACCGGCTTGTAGCCGTACTCAATCGCGAAATAATCGTACGGGCCCAGCACCGTCTGAAAGAAATTCGGTTGTGGTTTCCCGAGCGGCGCGAGATCGATTGGATTGTACGCCATCACCGAGGCACTAATGCCGTGCTTCGCCGTGAAATTCGGGTTTTCGACTTCCTGCAGCGAGTATGCATCCGGCGCGATGAAATTATGCCGTAAACCCAGCGCGTGACCGACTTCATGCATGGTCGTCGCGGTGAGATACTCGTCGATGAACTTCGCGGTTTGCGCGGAGTTCTCGTTGATGCGCGGATTGAGCGCCAGCTGTGCAAACGCGCCGTCCGTCACGAGGCCCTCGCTATACTCGCACGCGCCCGTAAGACATGGATCGATTTGCGCGGCGAACGTCTCCGACGTTAGCGCCGGATTCGCGATTGGCGACTGAGCTGCGATCGCGGGAACCCGTGCGGCAACGACGGTGTCGACGAAACCGCGGCGCAGGCTGCGCAAGACTTCGCCGTCGATCGTGATCGTCGCGTGGAGAATGCGGCCGGTCAGCGGGTCGGCGATGTGCGGCGTAGCGGCCGCAAAGCTGCCGCGATCTTGCGTGATCCAGCGAATCGGGTTGTACGTGATGTCATCGGCATCGAACGCCGGATCGGAGGGCGGATCGTCGACGCGGATCGCGTTCGGGAAGCCGGCTTTCGCGAATGCTGCGTTCCAAGCGAGAATACCGCGCTTGACGGCAGCGCGATACTGGCGCGGCACCTCGCTCGTCATCGTGAAGACGATCGGACCTTTCGTCAAATCCCAGCGATCGATGATGCGCCGGAACGGCGTGCGGGCCGCATCGTCGCCCAGACGTTTTTGCGTTTCGAGGAAATAGCCGACGCGGTCGTCCGCCGCACGCGGTACGAATGCCGGATCCGCTTTCGGTTCCTCTAGGATGCTGTAATGCACCCGGATAGGCGTGCCGCGCGTATCCGGAACGGTCTGCAGCGCACCCGTTCCGCTGAACGTCAGGTTAACCGTAATCTCGTCGTTCTTGGGCAACGCTTTCGTGCTTATATAATACGAACGCATCGGATCGAGCGAGAAGCCCGCGTGCGAGCCACCGAACAGCAGCGTGATGCCGGCGCCACTCGACGGTGCACCACCGGCGGCTTGCGCCAAGTCCTTGCCGATGTCGAGATGATCGCTCAAGAGCAGCGTGGGCGTGATGGCGACGTGTTTGGTGCTCGAATTCTCAGCCAGAATCGGCGATGCCGCGAGTATCGACGGCGCCGTCGAGATCTTCAGCGAAGCTTCGGAAGATTGCGACGACGAGAAATCGGTGTTCGGAGTAACCCATAGCACGCGATCGCCGATGCGCTTGAACTGCACGAGCATCGGCTCGTAGAGGCGTCCTGCATACGTTCCTGCGCCGAGCCCGGACGCGAGCGACGGCGCGAACAAGAATGTCTTGTCGAAATCTTCAGGCGAGAGATCGAAATATAGTTGATCGTTCTTGCGAACGAGGCTGATGAGTCCGTTTTCTACGGTCGCGTTGCGCAAAAAGACGTTGTACGATTCCGGCTCGCCGGTTACCGACGGCAGCACCGCTTTGATCTTAGACGGAAGGATCGCCGAAACGCTTGGAGCAGGCGAAGGCGACGTCGCTTCCTCAACCGTGCCGTCTTGTGCGCGTGCGGCAATCGGTCCGCACATCCCGGCACACATCGACGTCAAGACAAATAAGGATAAGGCCCGTAGAGAGAGGCTCATCACCGGCTGACTTCCGGAATGGGCCCTCCGCCTTCCCCCCGGCGATCCTTAAAATTTCGTCAATGCGGAACGAGCGTTCGTGCTCTCACTTCGACCCGGCGGACGGGAAGCGCCACGCGGACGTGCGTTCCGTAGCCCTCCACGCACTCGACCTCGATCGCTCCGCCAAACTGCTCGACCAGCCAGAGGCCTCTGCCGCTCTCGCGCAGCGGATCCTCAGAAAAATGTTTGGTCCGTGTAAAGCCGCCCCCGCGGTCGGTGACGTGCAAGATGGCGCGGTCGCCTTGCCATTCCAAGGCAATGTCCACGGGGCCCGGAG
>JBOHTT010000150.1:0-24875 GCA_050733775.1 Vulcanimicrobiaceae bacterium | reverse complement strand
GCCGCATCGAGGCCGCGTCGAATATCGAGCGATTTCCGCACGATTTTCTCGGGCGCACGCGCATTCAGCTCCTCGATGTCCATCCCGCCTTCGGTCGAAAAGAGCACGAGCGGCGCACCCGTCGCGCCGTCGTTGAGAATCGCTGCGTACAGCTCGCGGTCGATGTCGGCTGCGGACTCAACGAGCACGGCGTCGACGCGATGCCCGGCGATCTCGGTACCCAGCAGCGCATCTGTTTTCGTACGGGCCTCGTCCGCGCCGGACGCAAAGGCAATGCCGCCGGATTTGCCGCGCTTGCCGGCCGGAATTTGCGCTTTGATTGCGACGCGTCCACCAATCTCCGCGGCCGCCTTTGCCGCCGCCTGCGAATCCTTCGCGACGATGCCGCGCGGCGTCCGTATTCCACCCTCGCGCAAGAGCTCTTTGCCGATATACTCCGGAACGTTCACTTACCGTGTTTGCTCCAGTAGGTTCCGAAAAGCTGCTCTTCGGTGGGCTTGCGCTCGGGGATTACGCGCACGAGGTGCGTTGTGTTGATGAAATGCTTGTAGGAAAGATTTTCGCTGATGCTATTTTTGGCCCACGAGCCGCATCCCATGGTGAGCGTGAAATTCAGCCCGTTGTCGTAACCACCGCCGTTATTGAAGCTGTGCGGCTGATTGACGAGCACGCGAACGACGTCCAGCTCGCGCGCCAGACGTTCGGCATGCGCAGGCGTTTTCGAATGCAGCGCGACCGAATGTCCCATGCCGCTGTAGCGCAGAATGCGTTGCGCGAGATCGAAGGCATCATCAAATGTGTCGTAGCGATAGACGGTCAGAACGACGGAGAGCTTCTCGCCGGAGAGCGGGAATGCATCGCCGACGCCCGTCTCCTCGACCATGAAAAAGTCCGCCGCTCGCATCTTCGGATCGGTGAATCCGGCAACTTCCGCGATGCGCTGCGGTGACTGAGCGACGATCCGCTGATCGAGCTTGCCGTCGTGGAACATGGCCGCTTCGAGCTGCGCCTTCTGCTGCGCGTCGAGCAAATATCCGCCGTGCTTACGTAGCGCATCGAGCATTTCGGCGTAACGCGCCGACGGAATCAGAACGGAGTTCTCCGACGAGCAGCTCGTCGCGTAATCGAAGCATTTGCTGGCTTTGATTTTCGCAGCGGCGTCGTCGAGGTCGGCATCGGTGTCGATGATGGCCGGCGTATTGCCCGCTCCGACGCCGATCGCCGGTGTGCCGGAGGAATATGCGGCACGAACGTTGTTCTGCGATCCCGTCACCACGACGAGATCCGCTTGGCGCATCAGCTCGTTCGTGAGCTCTTTGGAAATCGGCGGCGGCAGCATCTGTACGAGGTCGGCCGGAGCTCCGAGCTTTCGAAGCTGCTCGTGCACGAGCTCGACGACGCGCGCACACGTCGTCGCGCCTTTCGGCGACGGCGCCAAGATGGTCGCATTGAGCCCTTTGATGATCATCATGGTCTTGTTGATGGGAGTCGCTGACGGATTCGTCGACGGGCAGATCGCGGCCACGACGCCGACGGGCTTGGCGATCAACGTCAGACCGAGTGCCTTATCTTCGCGGATAACGCCAACCGAAATCGCAGCCGGATCCAAGAGATCGCGCAGCGTCCCGAACGTCTTGCGCTGATTCTTGACGACCTTATCCTCGTAGCGTCCGAGGCCGGTGTCCTCAACGGCGAGGCGTGCGAGCAGCTCCGCGTTCTCGCGTTTGTAACAGGCCCATGCGACGGCCGTCACCAACTCGTTGGCTTGCGACTGGGTGTAATGGCGGACGGCCTGCTGCGCGCGCCGCGCGCGTGAAATTAATTCTGCAACGACGCCGGCAGGACTGAGCTTGGTTTCCAGCACGCTTTCGACCCCTTCATCGCGGCTCCGGAGGGAGCCGCTTCCTTGCACCCGAACCGGTCCGTAAGTCTAGACCTGTACGGACATTTTTTCCTCCGTAGGACGTGGGTTCCTCGCGCATGGCAAAACGTTCCGAAGCCAAGCCCATCGATCGCACGGTTGCGACTCCGCTGTACGAGCAAATCAAGCAGCGGCTGCTCGCCGAGTTGGCGAGCTCGTCAGGCGAGCAACTGCCCCTTTCCGATGCGGCTCTGATGGAGCGTTTCGGCGTGAGCCGCATGACGGCGCGCAACGCCATCGCGGAGCTGGTCCGGCGGGGCGTGGTCAAACGCGTGCCGGGCCGCGGCACGTTCCTCGTCCCAGCCCATCGTCTGGCGCTCCACCTCGACGGCGTCGAGCGCTTCATGCAGGACTGGCACATCCCGCATCTCGATCCGACCGCAAAAATTTTGACATTTCGGCGCATGCCGGCAGCGCCGGACGTTGCGGCACGTTTGCAGGTCGCGCAAGGCAGCACGGTCATTCTCGTGCGCCGCGTCCGCCATGCCGACGGTGCGCCCGGCGCATACGACGTCCGGTACGTCGCCGGTTGGTGCAGCGACGGCATCACGCGCGAAGATGCTCGGCGACAATCGCTGTTTGCAACGATCGCGCGCGAAAGCGGCATCGAAGCCGTCGCCGTGGAGCAAGAAGTGGGCGCGGTGAACGCGGACGAGCAAGTCGCCGAGCTTCTCGACGTACCGCGAGGGTATGCGCTCCTCTCCCGCAAGGTGACGTTTTTCACCACGGGTGAAAGACCGATCCTGACCGGTCACAGTTTGTACCGGTCAGATCGGTTTAGCTTTCAGATGCGCGCCGCGCGCTAGCCGTTCAGCAGCTTTTTGACGTTCGCAGCTTCCCGCGCGAAAAACGCTTCCATTTTTTCGCGCGGGACGTAGCTGTCGGGCTCCGACCAGCTTGACTTGATGAAGTCTTGGAACTCCGCGGAATTATAGGTCTTGCGCAACGCGTCGGCCAGAATCTTCTGCTTCGCCGGATCCGTTCCGGCTTTGACCGCAAATGAACGCCATTCGCGAAGGACGACTGGATATCCGAGTTCTGTTGCCGTTGGAACGCCTTCACCAAGCTGCGCGACGCGATGGTTTTCCAAGACCGCCAGTGCGCGCATCTGCCCCGATTGCGCGTAGCTGCGAACGTTACCGTCGGGATCGCACATGATCTCGACCTGGTTGCCGAGCAACGCTGCATACCGTTCTCCCGGTTTCGGAAACGGTACGAAAGTGAGCTTCAAACCGGCTTTTGATGCGATAAATTTCGTCGCGAGCTCTTCGCCGCTGCCGAAGCCCGTGCCGGCGACGCGCATCTGCTGCGTCTTGGCGGCTTTTTGAAAGTCCGCCCACGTATGATACGGGCTGTCTTTCGAGACCCAGTACGCGAACGGCTGTTGATTCATGATCGCGAGTGGGACGATGTCGTTAAGTTTCCACGGCTCGGCGGACTTCGCCGTCATATTGCCGACGAAAGTATCCGTGATGAATACCGCCATCGAATAGCCGTCGGCGTCGTCCGTTACCAATTTCACCATGCCGTTGTTGCCGTCGGCACCGGGAACGTTGATGACCGGAATCGAGACTTTGATGATGGGCTCCATCGCCTTGGCGACGGCGCGGCCGACTTGATCGGACCCGCCTCCCGGTCCCCACGGGACGATCAGCGTGATCGGACGTGTCGGATAATCTTCCGCGAACGCAACGTTCGCTGTTGACGTCGCAGCGAGCGCGGAACCAGCAGCGGCTCCCGCAAGAAACGTGGATCTGTTCATGCTATCCCCTCATAGTGGACTGGTTGCGGTTGTATTGTTCGTCTTTTTCGTTTCGGCATTTTTCGCTCGGCGCGCAAGCATGTCCCGGGTGAGCGGATAGGCGAGCGCGAGCGCCGAGAGTACGATGAGTGTGCCGCTTATTGGATGGCGGAGAAAAACCGTCCAGTCGTTGTTATAGCTGACCATCGACTGGATGAACGACGATTCGGCCAACGGCCCGAGGATGACGCCTAGCACCATCGGCGCGATCGGAAACTTGAAGCGCTCGAAGAGAAACCCAAGAACGCCGAACACGACGATAACCCAAACGTCCGCCATGCTGTTGCGATCGGCATAGGCGCCGACGATGCAGAATACCATGACGATTGCCGAGAGCAGCGCCTGTGGAATCTGCAGCACCTTGACCACGACGCCGATCCAGAAATACCCCATGACGCACATCCCGATGACGCCCGCAAAGAGCGATGCGAGGATGGTGTAGACGGTGACTTCCGAGCTCGGCGTGGTGAAGAGCAACGGACCGGGCTGAACCCCATGTAAGAGAAACGCACCAAGGATGACGGCCGTCGCGCCGCTCCCGGGCAACCCAAGCGTCAAGAGCGGAATCATGTGGCCCGCGACCGATGCCGTCGAGCCGATCTGCGGGGCGACGATACCTTCAGGTACGCCCGAGCCGAGCTGCTTTCGCCTCTTGCCGTATTGTTTCTCGATGCCGTACGAGATGAACGACGTAATCGTTGCGCCGGCACCCGGAACGATGCCTAGGATCGTGCCTAAGATGCTGCTGCGGACGAACGTCGATCGGATTTGCCACATTTCGCGCAGCGAGGGAAACGACGTCGCGACGCGATCTTCGGATTTCGCACGCTGAATTTTCGGCAACCCGTGACCGAGGCGGCTGATGAGCTCGCCAAGCCCGTACATGCCGACGAGAATGACGACGTAAGGAACGCCGCCCATCAGCAAATGTGAACCGAACGTGAAGCGCTGCGCGCCGTAGGTCGAATCGACGCCGATCGTTGCAATCCACAACCCGATGAGCAAGCTAATGAACGCATTGATGAACGACCGGCCGGCTAATGCAGAAATCGACGTGAAGCCGAAAAACACGGCGGCAAAATATTCGGGCGGTCCGAACTTGAGTGCCATCTCGCTGAACGGCACCGCGAGCGCGACCATCACCGTTGAGGAAATGAGACCGCCGGTCAATGCGGCGACGAGCGCCCAGCCTAAGGCTTTGGCAGCTCGCCCGGCTTGCGTCATTGCGTATCCGTCCCATAAGAGCGGCACGTCCATGGGTTCGCCGGGAATGCGATATAGAATCGCCGTGAAGCATCCCGCATACGTTCCCGAAACGTAGATCGCCGTCAAGAGAATGATCGCCGGCTCGATGTCCATGCGATACGTGAACGGCAGGGCGAGCACGACGCCCATCACGAGCCCAAGACCGGGCATGATCGATACCGCCATGCCGATGAGCAAGCCCAGCACCAGCATCCCAAAATCGAGCGGCGTGAAGATGTGCATGACGCCGATCCCGAGATAATGCAGGACCTCCACGGATCAGTGCACTCCGAGTATTTTGAGCAACATGAGTGACAGCTCTTTGAACGCACCTCGACCGAGCGGCAACGAGATATAGACGATCCGCATGAAAACAAACATGAGGATTACCGGCGCGACGACGCTGCTCACGATCAGCGGGACCGGTTTTCGATAACGGCCTGCGATGAACGCGGATGCCGCGATGAAGATCACCGTCGACACAAAGAAACCGATCAGCGGCATGAGATAGGCATACACGACCGCCACGGCGACGCCGATCCACGCGAGATAAACGAAGTTGCCGGCATCAGGCGGCACAATCGGCGTTTCTTCGTCCATCTCGTCCGGCGGCACGGGTTGTGCTCCGAAGATCACGACGCGCGCGACTTGCCACAGGCACGTCGCCATCATCAGGATGAGCACGATCTTCGGCCAAGCATCGGGGCCGATTCTGCCCGGCACGTGCTCGTATTGAAACTGCTCGGCGACGAACCAAAGATAAATCGCCACGCCGAGGATGATGAGATACGCTGCCGCACGCTGCAGGCGTAGCACCATTTGTCATGCCCCCTGACGAAAGGTAACAGAAGCCCCATTAACGTGCAAGAGCCGTTCCCCCTGCGCATGCATGTGGGGTCGCGCTGCTACGCCGTCAGGCGAAGACGGCGTGCGAGCGTACCGGTCGTTACGCCCTGCACGATGACGGTGACGACAATGACGGCTGTGGTTTTCGCGACGATCGCGCCGGCATCGGGCAACGCAAGTGCTGCGATGTTCGCGGCAAGCGCGGCGGGGATGACGCCGGTCTCTCGCACCCAAGAAAGCATGAGCAACTCCTTAACGGTCCACCGCGGCCCTCGATCCGGCAGCAGGGAACCAAAAACAACGAGCGGTCGCACGACGAACATGAAAAATGCCAGAAACACAACGGTCGCCAGGACGGGCGTTGCAGCCGCTCGCGGATCGAACGTCGCACCAAGGAGTACGAACACCGCCACCCGAGCTAAGAAGCTGGCCGTCGAGAAAAATGGCTCCGTCGAAAATGGTGCCTTGACGACAGTCCGGCTGTGCACCAAGCCGGCTGCGAAAGCGGCCATATACCCGCTGCAGCCGAGATGCGTCGCAACACTGTAGGCGACCACCACCGTGATGAGCTCGACGACTTGCTGATTGTGCGCACCCAAGTCGAGCTCGCGAAATCGCGGTCCGTGGGCCATCCATGCGGTGCCTGCCGCGATGACTACCCCGATAACGATGCCGCCGACGCCCATATACAGAAACAACCATAAAGCAGCCGGTGCGCTGACGCTGCCTTGACGAATGATTTCAAGCGTCACCACGGTGAGAATCGCCGCGGTCGCATCGTTCAACGCCGACTCCGCTTGCGCGACGTTGCTGACGCGCGGTGACATGCGCACTTGCCGCATCACCGGAATGACCGCCGCCGGATCGGTGCACGAAATAACGACGCCGAGGAGGACGGCAGTTTGCCAGCTCCAGCCGAAAGCGACGTGCGCTGCGACTGCAGAGAGCGCGGCGGTGACCAGAACGCCGCCGGTCACGAGAAGCATCAAGCCGCGCCACGCCTGGCGGAGGTGACCGATGTCGAGGCCACGTGCGCCCTCGTACAGCAACAGTGAGGCGGCAACTGCAATGCCCGTTCCCGCAGCGCCGTTCGCAAGAGAAACGTTCACCGCGTGTAGCCCAACCGGCCCAAAGAGTATACCGAGCGCTAAAAAACCGAGAATGTCGGGCACGCGAATACGAGCCAGACCTACGGATAAAATCCAGGCCAGCGCGAGTAGCGACGTCAGAACGAGCAGATTCGATTCCGTACCGGGTTACTTGAGCGTCGGCGTCTTCTTCTCCGGTAGGCGGTACGTATTTTGGCCCGGGCGCAGCGGCCGCAGGAACCACCACGGACGTCGCGTTGCATCGGGGGAATTTTCCGATGCCGGACGCGTGATCGCCAGCCATTTCTCGTAGACTTCGCGGCTTTTGTTTGTATCGACGAAGACGGTGCCGTAGATGTCGTTCGGTTTCGCGCGCTCGACCTTCACGGCTTGATGCCAGCAGTGCATGCCGGAGATCGGATCGGGCTGCACGCCGAACGCGAGATTTTGATGCACGCCGACGTCGGTCCACCAGATGCGGCTCGTGTCGGGATCTTTCGATTCGTACGGCGCCACGCCGGACTTCCGGCTCAAGACCCATTCACTTGCCCGCCGGCCCAGCTCCACGGTCGCAGACATTTGACGTTGTCCTGTTTCCGTGAGCTTCCAACGACCCATATGGTGACTGCACGCAACGACACCCGGCCTCGTGCCTTCCGTCACCCACGCTTTCACGACAAAATATCCAAGCGCGGTCGTGATCCGCACCAGCTCGCCGGTTTGGATACCTCTGAGACGCTGCGCGTCGCTGGGATGGATCCAGAGCGGGTTGGTGTGCGCGAGCTCGTCGAGCCATTTTGCATTCGCGCTGCGCGTGTGAACTTGCGTCGGCAGCCGAAAAATCGGATTCAGCACCATTTGCCCGGATTCGAGATTTTCCGGATGGACGTGACTCTTGATGTAACCGGGCGCTGCATGTTCGGGCCAACCCCACTCTGCGAGCGTCCGGGAATAGAATTCAAGCTTTCCGCTTGGCGTCGGAAAGCCGCGAAGGATTTCACCGCCGACGCGCACGCCGACTGCACGTCTTCCCTCCGCGTCGCCGGGTGGTTGCGGTTCGGGGACGACGTTGCTTCCGTTCGTTTTTGGCGCCTTGGTAAACGCGCGACCTTGCGGCGAGACGCTGACGTCTTGCAATTCCTCCGGCGGCACGAGGGCCTGGTGCACCGGTCCGATCTTGCGTGCGATTTCAAACGCGCCGTACTTGCGCATGTACGCGAGCGGCGTCAACCCTTCTTCAGCCGCGCGCTGCGGTAATCCGGGAACCGAATTTTCGAAGATGTACGAATAGTACTCCTCGACCGTGAGCTTGGTGCCCGGACGTTTCTGCGATTCGAAATATTGTCGAATGCCGAGCTTGCCGTCCGGATCGACGCGCCAAGACAGCTCGATCCAAAATTCGTTCTCTTCCCAAACTTCGCCGGGATTGGCCGGCAGAACAGGTTGCCGGAACCCGATCCACTGCGCATCGTGCGTTTCGTACGAGTGGAGATCGTGCCGCTCAGGGCCAAGTCCCATTGGCAAGACGTAGTCCGCGAAATATGCCGTCTCGCTCCACGTCGGCGTGAGCGCGACGTGCAGTCCGATCTTGCCGGAGTCCCCGAGCATCTCGATCCACGAAAATCCGTCGGGATTCGTCCACACGGGATTGTAGACGCGTGTAAAATATACGTCGACCTTCGCGCGTCCTTCGCGCAAGAAGTGCGGCAGCAGAAACGACATCTCGTTGAACGCGAGCGGATATTCGTCCGGCCAGGTCAGCTCGTTCCAGTGTTCGGGATGAGGCGGTTGGTAGATCGGCTTCGGAACGAATTTGTTCCAAACGTTCGGATACACGCCGCCTTCCGTCGCAACGGCACCCATGAGCGCGTTCAGCAGAAAGAGGGTTCGTGAAACTTGCCAGCCGCCGAGGTTTCCGGATGCCGCCGCGCGCCAGTTGTGGGTTGAAAGCTTCGTTCCGGCGCGGCCGACGAGCTCCGCAACCTTTTGAATCTGCTCGACGGGAACGTCCCCTTCTGCAGCAGCGTATTCGAAAGTAAATCGTGCGTATTTCTCGAGAAACGCGCTCTCGAAATTCTCGAACGTGCGCGCGAGCTCCGGACGCTCTGCGGCAAGATACTCTTCCCAATTCCACCATCGACGGACGAAATCGCGGTTGTGCTTGCCATTTTCAACCAGCCACCGCGCGATCGAGAGCAGGATTGCCGCTTCGCTTCCAGGGCGTGGCGCGACCCAGCAATCGGCGTGGGTTGCCGTGTTGGAAAGCCGAATGTCAAAAACGATGAGCTTGGCACCATCGGATTTGGCTTCCATGACGCGCTGTGCGTGCGGGTTGAAATAGTGACCGGCTTCGAGATGCGCGCTGACGAGTAAAATGACTTCGGCGTTGGCAAAGTCCGGGCTCGGACGATCGATGCCCATCCAGAACGCGTAACCTGTGCGCGCTCCGGAGCTGCAAATGTTGGTGTGAGAGTTGTGGCCATCGACGCCCCACGCTGCGAGGACACGTTCGGTATAACCATCTTCGCCGGGTCGACCGACGTGATACATGATCTCGTTTTCGCGTTCTTCGACGATCGCACGTCGAATGCGCGCTGCAATGTCGTCGAGGGCTTCATCCCACGACGTCTGCACCCACTTGCCGGCACCCCGCTCGCCGGCGCGTTTGAGCGGATACAAAATACGGTCGGGATCGGTAACCTGATTGAGCGTCGCCGGGCCTTTGGCGCAATTGCGGCCGCGCGAACCCGGGTGCTCGGGGTTGCCTTCGAATTTTCGCACCGCGCCCGTCGACTTGTCGACGTACGCCAGCAGTCCGCATGCGGACTCGCAGTTAAAGCAGGTCGTCGGCACGAGCGAATAGTGTCGCAGTTCGCGCTTCGGCCACGATTTCGATTCGAGCTCAGTCCAATCGTCCCAGCGCTCTTTCGGCGGAAACGATGCTAAGTGAGTGCCGCTCGGACCGGGATAGAAGGTCTCCTTATCCTTCATGCCAGCGGCACCGATTGTCCGGCCTGGACGTAGGCGTGCTCGTAGAGGTACAACCCGACCGCCGCGACCGCAAGAGCTAGCCACGTGATCCAAGGCGCAAAGAGTGCGATGACGATGCACGCTGCCGCCGCCCAAAAGCTGCGCGCGTATCTTCCGGTAACCATTTCCTGCGCTGCGAGATGCGCGTGCGCCGTCGGGTGCCCGAGCGTCAGCTCACCGAGCACGAAGAGAATGTGGGTGAGCGCCGACGCGGATACGAGCCACAGGAGCGAGTCGCGCGACGGCAGGTTGAGCGCCAGCGACACGCCCGCCACGACGAGCGAACCCGCGAGCAGCGCCTGCACGAACAGATGCGGCGGAAGCAGCGGATTTTGCCAGAGATCGCGAGCTTTTGATTGCGCGAACAAATAGCCGGTATATACCGCCGTCATCGTCGCGAGCGGCAAGCCGGCAATCGCGAGCCACTGCTGGACGGCGACCGCGTTGAAAAAGCTGGCAATAAAGTGAACGAGGAGCACGAGCGAATAGGCGCCGATGATGAATGCGCCGCGCACGAGCCAGCTTCGCCACTGGGGTTTTGTGAAGATGAGATAAAACCGTTTCGGATGCTCGAGGTCCAAGATGAGGATCGCACCGGTCAGCGCCAGCATCGCGCCGCAGCCAATCGGCACGAGCCATTTCATGATCGGACTGTTCCACGGTATGCCGCCGAAGATCGCAAAGAGAATCGTTGCGAGATAGATGCCGGCGGCGAAGCTCTTCGTCCACGTGTAGAGACTGACGCGCCAGTCCCACGGAGCTTTGTGCGATACGTCGTACGACAAAAGTGCCGCTGCCGACGAGTTCGCGTGTCCGCGATGTCCGGAACCGACTTCGCGCGCCCCTTGCGGCTGCGTCGCCCACGCATAGAGCCCGCCTTCCGGGCGACGAGCTGCGAGCGGATCGAGCGTCGCTTGATGCGCGCCACGATAAAACAATTTTGGTTTGGTTTCTTTTTCGGGCCGCCGCACGGACACGGGCTCGCGATTGATGATCTGCGCGACTTTTGTCGATGGGTCGTCCATATCGCCGATCACGATAGCCTGCGTCGGGCACACGACGACGCACGCGGGCTCGAGCCCCATGTCGAGCCGATGCGCGCAGAAATTGCATTTCTCGGCCGAATGGTCTCGCGGGTTGATAAAAATCGCATCGTAGGGGCACGCAGCGATGCATGCCTTACATCCAATACAGATGGATTTGTCGAAGTCCACGATGCCGTCGGGTCGACGGAACATCGCCGTGGTCGGACAAGCAGCGACGCACGGCGCATCGTCGCATTGATTGCAGCGGGTTACCTGAAAGGCCCGGCGCGCAGCCGGAAAGACGCCTACGTCGACTGATTTGACGTAGGTGCGCGTCACCGACAGCGGGACGTCATTTTCCGATTTGCAAGCCGTTGTGCAGGCGTGGCATCCGATGCATCTCGTGTGATCGATGACCTTCGCGTACCGTGGCTGTACCGTGTCCACGGCTTGCGTCCTACCCGTTTTTGCTGCTTGAGTCCTCTTGCGGTTCGTATTTGAGGCGAACCGCGTTGAATAATTCCGCTAAATTTGTGTTGCTGTTTAGCGCTTGCGCGCGTGCAGCTGCGATGCCGGCGACGTAGCAAGCCAAGGGTGCAAAACGCCGTTCGCGCGTATGCGATACGACGCGCGCTAACTCGAGCAGCTCTTCGGCAGTCTTTGCTTCGAGTGTGGGAGGCTCGATGGTCGCTCCGCGGCGCCGCGCCTCCGCCACCAAATCGGCCGCCAGCTCGTCAAAGAAAGCATTCATACGCGTGTCACTTCGGAAACTCGCCGGCAATCCATGCGCGCAAAGGCCGCGAAGGGGTTCCGCCTGCGTTACGTTGAACCCGGGGGCGGTCCCACGCCGAGGTAGCTCAGATGGTAGAGCGTCCGCCTGAAAAGTGGAAGGTAGCCGGATCGTTACCGGCCCTCGGCACCACTCTCTTTATCGACGAGGCAGAGTGCAAAAAGACGGCGTTCTTCCTCAACGTCGTCGTCAAGGTCGCGGCGGAAGGATTGCTGCACCGCCATCTTTGCCGCTTTGACGGCAAACGGACTCAATTTTTTGATCTCGCCGGCAACGGCACGCGCTTCGCTCATGAGCTGATCTACCGCTACAACGCGGCTCACCAGGCCGCCTTGCAATGCAGTTGCTGCGTCGATGGAGCGGCCCGTCAGAATCATATCCATGCTCCACGCGAGTCCGATTAAACGCGGCAGTCGTTGCGTGCCGCCGCTTCCCGGAAGCACGCCGTGCCGTAGCTCGGGCAAGCCGAACGTCGCGCTTTGCGCCGCGATGCGAATCGGGCACGCCATCGCAACCTCGAGGCCGGCGCCCAACACGTAACCCTGCAGAGCGGCGATCACCGGCGTTCCCATCTCTTCGATCGTGCGCGGCAACGCGCGGCGAACGCGCGCACCATCGCTCATTTCCGATTTCCACGTCCGCGTTCCGAGTTCGCCGAGGTCGGCCCCCGCCGAAAACGCGCGCTCGCCTTCGGCACGCAGGATTACGGCGCGAATCGCATCGTCCCGTTCTGCCTGCTGCAAATAGTCGATAAGCGCTTCACGCATCTGCGGCGTGAGCGCATTCATCTTCTCCGGCCGGTTTAGACTGAGAATTCCGACGCAGTCCTCGATGCCAAACGTCACATGCTCGCTCATTGCGGCACCGTATCGGCCGCGCGCATTCGCTCCCGGATGAGCGCCTTGACTTCGACGGCGGCAACTTTGCCCGAAGCCGTTCGCGGAATCTCGTCAACCGCGAGAATCGTCCTCGGAACTTTGTAGCCTGCGAGCTCGCTGCGGCAGTGACGGCGTACGCTCTCGATCGTCTGCTCGCCATCGGAGCTTTGCACGGGTACGACGACTGCAGCGGGCACGTCACCCCAACGCTGGTCCTCGATGCCGACGACGGCGACGTCACGCACTTGTGAATGCGCGCTAATCACGCGCTCGATCTCCGGTAAACTCACGTTGAGTCCTCCGCTGATGATGACATCCGACGCCCTTCCAAAGACGTGCAGAAATCCCTCATCGTCGAGAAAACCGATGTCGCACGTTTCGATCCAGCCGTCGGCGGATATGGGCACCGGGATTCCTTCCACGCCGTATTCATCCATTGCAAACGGATTGCGAGCGAAGATGTCGCCCACCGGAACTTCGTAATCTGCCAAACTCCGTACGTTGCGCACATCGATCTCGACGCCGATATACGGTCGCCCGACAGAATCCGGATGCGCTTGCTGGTCGCGAGGATGCAGCACCGTCATGCTCGGGCTCTCCGTCGAACCGTAGTAGGTGTAGAGACGGCCCGGAAAGCGCTCGAGGATCGCAGCGTGCAGTTCGGCGCGTATCCGCGAGCCCGCCGTGATCAGCGTGCGCAGAGTTGCCGGCACGGGCACGCGACGATCGGGATCTTCTTCCACCAGCATTTGCAACATCGTCGGCACCAGTAAACCGGATGTCAGTGCCTCTTCACGAAGCAGGCGCCATGCTTCGCCTGCGTCAAAGCGCGGCACGGGATAAACGCACGCGCCAAAAAACAGATGGGCGAGCGCGAACGTCATTCCGGCGGAATGCACGAGTGGAAGCGCCGCCAAATAGCGGTCGCTCTCGCGAATGCCGTAGACGAAGGGAAGAGTCACGATCCAATTCATGCGTGCGGCGAGCGAACCGCGACAGGGTTTCGGATTGCCGCGCGTTCCCGACGTCCACATCAACGTGTACGGTTCGCTCGCATCCTGAAAGCCTTCGGCTGCCGGTCGCGCGACTTGCTTTTGCACCGCGCGGTCGAACGAGTCGAGCGCGACAAAGCCCTGCGGCTCGCCGAAGCCGCAATCCGCAATCGCCGGCGCCAAGTCCTCACCGAAGATGAAAACCTGGGCATTCATCTGCTCGACGATCGCCCGCAGCTCCCGAGCGCGCAAGCGAAAATTGACGGGCGATATTTGCGCCCCGAGCGCGGCAGCAGCGAGGGGAATCACCATCGCATCGAGCGCATTGCGCATCGACATACCGACGATCGAGCCGCGTTTGACGCCGCGCTCGAAAAAATAGCTTGCAGCAGCGTCGACACGCTGGTTCAGCTCGCCGTACGTGAAGCAGCGTTTCCCATCGATGACCGCGACCCGTCCGGGGTCATTGCGCGCCCAATGGCGCGCGCCCGTCAGCGGCGACAAGACGGCGCCGCGGTTCATGCGACGCTAGCCGGTTCCCGCACGACGTCCTGCTGCGAAAAACGCATCTCGTCGCCGTCGCGGCGCACGGTGATGTTGCGCGTCCATTCCGGATCTTCCGCGGGAAAGTCGCTGCGGTAATGCGCGCCACGGCTCTCTTTTCGAATCAATGCCGACTGCGCGACCATCCGGCCGACGACGACGGCGTTTTGCACGTCGAGCGCGGCGTGCCAGCTGAGATTGTACTGCGGCGACCCATCGACGCTCGTGCGCGCGGCACGCTCTTCGAGAAGCTGCAACGCGGCAATCCCTTGGCGCAAGCCGGTCGCATCGCGAGCGACGCCGACTTTCTCCCACATTGCGGTGCGAAATTCAGAATGCAGCGTCTGCGGCTGCTCGCCGCCCTTTCGTTCCCACGGCGACAGCGCGCGCGCGACGAACGGTGACGGGTCGACCCGTCTCGAGCGACGTGCGCCGACGGTGTCTGCCGCACAGAGCCCCGCACGCCGGCCATACACGGTGGAGTCTGCGACGCCGTTCCCTCCCAATCGATTGGCGCCGTGGACGCCGCCGGAATCCTCGCCTGCCACCAGCAGCCCCGGCAAATCGGAATGACAATCCCGATCGATGCGTACGCCGCCCATTTGAAAATGCGACGTCGGACAAACTTCGATCGGCTCTTTGCGAAGGTCGCGACCGATGAGCAAACAGCGCTCGAGCATCCCCGGGAAAAGCGCCTCAACTTGTGCGGCCCCCAAATGCGAGACGTCCAACCATACGCCGCCGTTCGCCGTGCCGCGGCCCTGCGCGATCTCGAAATAGCATCCTCGCGACACTTCATCCCGCGTGGCGCGCTCGATACGCTCCGGATTATACCGCTGCATGAACCGCTCTTTGTTCGCGTTGTACAAATAGCCGCCGGCGGCCCGCAGCTCTTCCGCAATAACGCTGCCGTTGAGTCGCGAACCCGGAGCGATGAGCCCTGTCGGATGAAATTGGCTCATCTCCATGTCCATCAGCGTCGTGCCGGCCCGATAGCCGAGTGCGTAACCGTCGCCGCATTTCTCGAGAGACGCAGACGAAACGGCAAAGATGGGTGCCGACCCGCCGGTCGCAAGCACCGTAATCGTAGCGCGCGCGACCAAGAACTTTCCGGTTGCGGAATGCAATAACAGCGCACCGTGTACTTCGCCATCCTGCACCAGAAGGTCCAGCGCGCGGCATTCCTCCAGAATCCGTGCGCCGCGCGCGCGAACTTGCTCCGAGAGCCGCGAGACGATCTCGATGCCGGTCAGGTCGCCGTGATGCACGGTGCGATCGAAAGTCTGTCCGGCCAGACCCTTTTGGTGCAGATTTCCATGCTTGTCGCGCGCGAAGCGCACGCCGGCCTTCGACCACATCTCGTGCACGACGACCGGCGCATCTTCCACGAGCGTACGCGCCAATATCTGATTGTTCAGCCAATGGCCGCCGATCATCGTGTCTTGGAAATGCCGCTCGATCGAGTCGTTGGGCGATAGCACGACGTTGTATCCGCCTTGCACCATGCGCGTGCAACCGCTCTTTCCAAAGAGGCCTTTGGTCGCCAGCGTCACGCGCAGCTTCTGATTCGCGTCCAGAGCGTAGAGGGCGGCCATCAAGCCGGCTCCGCCGCTTCCGAGTACCAGAATGTCGCTCTCGATTTCTTCCAGAGGAACGTTCATTCTCACGCGCCTCGCTTGAGCGCCGCCATGGCGCCGAGGGGATCGAGACCCTTCGGACAGACCGCCGTACACTGGCCCATTGAGTGACAACGGGCCACTCCCACATCGGCGTCGATCGTCATCGCGCGCTTTCCGTGAGACGCGTCGCGTGCGTCGAGCTGCAGCGTATACGCGCGATTGAGCGCCGCCGGGCCCAAGAAACTCGAGGCATGGCTGACGACATCGCATGCGGAGTAGCAAAGCGCGCAGGTGATGCAATCCGAATGCGCGTCGATCTCGCGCTGCACGCGGTCCGCGACCGGAATCGGCTCATCGTTTTGACGGGGAACGGCCACGCCGACGGCGTTCCACTTTTCGAAAAAGGGTGCGAGGTCGACGATCAGATCTTTCACTACCGGTAAATTTCTTAACGGCGCAATCTGCAGGGTGGCGACGCCGAGATCGATCAATCGCGTGCGGCACGCAAGCCGCTCCTGTCCGTTGACGAGCATTCCACAGCTGCCGCACATCCAATTGCGGCACGAATACCGGAACGAGAGCGTCGGATCGAGGCGCTGCTGAATTTCAAATAGGAGATCGAGCACGGTACTCTGCGGTGGTAAATCGAGCTCGTACTGCTGCGTCCAATGCCGCCCGCCCTCGAATCGCTTGACGATTGCGATGGCCATGCTACGCGATCGTTACATAGATGAGCGCAACGAACGCGATAATCGCGCAGGCCGATACGATCCCGAACAGCCGGTCACCGTTTCGGCTGAGCCCGAATTCCAATAGCAACACGCGAATGCCCATCGCAGCGTGCGTCAGAAGCGCCAATAGCAAGAGCGTATCGAGAATCGGATCGGCGTGCAGCGCAGCGAAGCCGGCCGGGCCTGCTATCTTTCCGGACCGCACCCATCCGCTGTACAGCTTGAGCGGCAACAGCACCAGTAGCGCAATTGCGGCAGCTCGCGAGAGCCAAAACGCCAATACGCCCACTCGCAAGTGGCGCCCGGATTCAAATGCCTCCGTCATTTTCGGTCCACCTCCGTCGGCACGAGCCCGAACAGCTCTCCGAAACAGGTCCCGGTGCGAATCGTCGCCAGCGCCATGACGTGCGTGAACTCGACGTTCGCAACGTTCGCTTCAGCGCCGAGGACCGAGAACAGCCGCGTGGCGATCGGCTGGAGCGCCGGAAACGAGAGTCCGTACGGGAGCTCGAAAATGAGCTTTGCCAAATCCAGCTCGCCGCAGCCCTCGAGAAATCGCTCGAGCGTTCCTTCGTGATGCATGGATTCTAGGCGCTCAGATTCGACAATGAGCGCATCGCCGCCGGCGGCGACGAGTCGTTCCAACTGGCGACGCACGTCGTCGACGGTCGGGTTCGCTGCCGACTCGCCCTTTCTGCCAATTTCGAGGAACGCTCCGAGTCCCGCGGCTTTCGCACGCCGGATCGACTCGTCGGCGACGCGCGGCGGCACGTAAGAAACGCTCGCGGATACTTCGATTGCATCCGCGCCGTACGCAGCGCAAGCCTCGATGTATTCCGCGGCTTTACCTTGGATGAGCGCGACTTCCATTCCCATTCCGCCGAAGAAAACGCGAATGCCGTTCTTGTGATACTGCGCGATTTTCGCTTTGAGCGTTTTTTGCGATGTCAGTCGCGGAATGAGCCAACCAAGTTTGGCATAGTCGATGTACGGAGCAAGAAAATCTCCGAGCTCGGCGACTTGCGCGAGAGAAAGAAATCCGCTATCCATGCCGTCGATAACGACGGTCATTCCGGTCGAGCGTGGCTTCTGGCTTGGATATCGTCCGATTCGAAGAAATGGGAACGCGGACTCAGCCATGAGAGCCGGCACTCCGCACGACGGACTTTAACTCGAGATACTCGCCGAGCACTTCCATGCCACGTTCCTTGCCGAAGCCGCTCTCCTTCACGCCGCCGAACGGCAGGCGATCGTAGTCAGTCGCGATATCGTTGATCCACGTGTAACCAGCGTCCAGCTCGCGAACGGCGCGCTCTTGTATCGCTGGATCGCCGGTCCAAATCGACGATCCGAGGCCGAAGACGGTCTCATTTGCGCGGTCAAACGCCTCGTCCAGCGTGTCGAACGGCATCACTGGAAGAACCGGCCCGAAACATTCTTCGCGAATCAGGCGCGCATCGTCCGGGACGTCGATCAGAACCGTCGGCTCGAAAAAGTAGCCTGCGCCCTTGCTCGGCCGGTTTCCGCCCGCTGCGATTTTGGCACCATGCGCGACGGCATCGCGCACGAACCCTTCGACGCTTTCACGCTGCGGCTGGGAATGCAAAGGCCCCATGCGAACGTTTGGATCGAATCCGTCGCCGACCGGTAATTTTTGGGCGCGCTCCGCCACGCGCTCGACGAACTCACCGTACTTTGCGCGTTGCACGTAGATCCGTTTGTTCGCAATGCAGGCTTGGCCGGCGTTAAAGAATCGGCCGACTGCTGCTGCGCGCGCCGCCGCGGCGATGTCGGCATCCGCGCACACGATCATTGCGTCGTTCCCGCCGAGCTCGAGCGTCAATCTCTTCAACGCCTTTGCCGCAAGCGTCATGATCGCTTTGCCGGTCGCCGTCGAGCCGGTAAAGGATACCTTCCTCACGAGGGCATGCTCGATGAGCGCCGCACCGACGTCCGCGCCGCCGATGACCACGCCGACGACGCCGGCAGGGAGGCCGGCCGTATAAAGCAGCTCGATGCATCGCGATGCAGCGAG
Source organism: Vulcanimicrobiaceae bacterium (assembly GCA_050733775.1). Lineage (GTDB taxonomy): Bacteria > Vulcanimicrobiota > Vulcanimicrobiia > Vulcanimicrobiales > Vulcanimicrobiaceae > JAFAMS01. Next base: position 6,331 of record JBOHTT010000150.1, on the reverse strand, counting down.
CGGGGTCGAGGGCGCCGGCTTCACGACGACCGTGTTGCCCGTCGCTAGCGCGGGCACCAATTTGTTCGCCATCAACGTCAAGGGAAAATTCCACGGGACGATCGCCGCGCACACGCCGAGAGGCCGGCGAACCACTTGCGCGATCTTCCCTGGAATGTCGACGGTTTCTACGATGCTACCGGCGTCTGTGCCGCTATACAAGTCGAACGTGTCGGCGCAGCGTTCGACCTCGATGCGCGCTTCCTTGAGAGGCTTGCCCTGCTCGCGCGTAAGCAGCGCTGCAATCGAATCGGCTTCGGCACGCAAAGCTTCCGCAGTCTTTCTCAAGATTGCGGCGCGCTGCGCGAACGGCGTACTTCGCCACGCCGGAAACGCGGCATTCGCGCGCTCGATCTGAGCTGCCACATCCGCAACAGTCGATAAGCGAATCTCGCCTGCAGGTTCCAACGTCGATGGATTCGTCACGGCTTGCGAACGCGATGTTGCTACAGCCATTTATTCTTCTCCCAAACCGGAAATTGCCCGGAGCGTCCCACGCAGTGCATCGTAGGAGCGTTTGCCGACTATCTCTGATAGCTCCGCTTCGATCTCGCGAAACACCTCGATGTTATCCATCTTCAGCTGCCAGCCGGCATCGGTAAACGCAATGATGCGATTCCGACGATCGTTGACGTCCACGCGTCGCTTGACGTAGCCGGCCTTTTCCAGTTCGTTCGCCAGCTCCCACATCGCTTGTTTGGTCATATTGGCGCGAGCCGCCAAAACATTCAATCGCGTTCCGTGCAAATCGATATTCGACGTCAAGCTCAAATGAGTCGAACGAAACTTCTTGTGGCCACGTTTCTGCAGCGCTTCGACGACCAATCGGTTGAGTGCGCGAGACGCTCCAAGAAACAGCTGGCGTAAATTCCCCGCGCGCTCGGCTTCGAGCGCCTCAATTCGCTCGGCCTCGTCGGTCTTTCTGATCGCGATCACGTCCGCACCTGAAGATCGTTGCGCAGATCCGTAATTGCCGTTTCCGGCTTTGTTTGCGGTGGATACACGCGATCGAACCCGTATGACTTGAAGAGACGTTCCGTCTCTTGCCATTGCTCGGGATCGGTCACGAGAATACCGCCGATATAGAGTAAGATGTCGCCCATCCCGGCCTCGACGCATTTGTCCCGGAAGCCCTCGCAGTCGATCCGCCCCATACCATACAGCGACGACACCCAGATCGCCGACGCTGCCGTCTCCTTTGCGGCGTCGATGAATTCTTGCGGCTGCACGAGCGCGCCCAGAAACACCGGTTCCAATCCGGCTGCTTCAAGCGCGTAGCGCAAGACGGAGCTTCCGACCACATGGGCGTCGTGACCGATGGTTCCGAGCACGACGCGGGGCCGCCTATCTTTTTGATCCGTCACCGATAGCTCCGTTCCGCCACTTCTTCGATAAGCGGTCGCGACGCCCACGTCGCTTCGCGGATGACCCACGTGAGGTCCGCTTTCGTCGCATCCTTGGCTTCACGCTCCGCAATACGCGAGCGATGATAGTCGATCACTGGTTGCGGCAGCGGAATGTCGCCATGATCTAAATATCGCAGCGCGCCACGCTTGTCGCGAACGACTTTCACCTTTCCACGTAATTTGCGGTACGGCGAGAACATCGTGTCGAGCACGCCGGACTCGATGCCAAAGCACGTGCCCAGCGCCAGATCCCCATCACCGTAGCGCAGCAACGTATCCAACGAGGCGCGAACTTCCATTTCAATCATCTCGCGTTCGAGCTTCACATCGTCGCCGTCGGGCAAGCGCTGCCCGGCAACGAGTCGCGCAATTTGCCCGCACAGCTCGACCGCTTCGCGGAAGCCGTCACCCGTTGGCGTGGTCGTGGATTCATCCGGCGACTTGATGAACATTCCGTTGCAGCCCGCGATCGCAGACACGGAAGCGTTCCATGCAAGCTGAGCGTTCATCTGACCGCGAACGAGCGGCCAGTCGCCGAGAAAGAAATAGGTCCAGGAGTAAATTTTGACGTCGCTATGACCCGCTTTGTCGAGGTACTCGCGTGCGAGCTTTTTAAGACTCTGAATCGCCGCGACATCTTGCACCAAGTTCATACCGATGCCGATGCTCAGATCGATGTGCTTGAGTCCCTGTTCTGCTGCAAGCAGCACTTCGATAAGCGACACGAGCACCTTGAACCCGAGCGAATCCCAGCCCGGCAAGTTCGCGGAGGCACGCCGTAGGATGGGGACGCCGTTCTCCGTGAAAAAGGACGAGAGACGATCCATGTATTGTTGATTGTGGATCATCCGGTCGATGGGATAATCGCGTGAGTGCTGAATGAGCTGCTCGACGCTCTTGATCGTGCCCCACGTCCAGCCGCCCGCGAGCGCGATCTCCCAATTGAAGCGCGCATCTTCATCGTTGTTGTCGGTTCCGACGGCGGCGCTCGTTGACTCGTTGATCGCACGTGCGCCGGCGACACCGTGGACGGCCACGGGATAGCCGTTGAGATACGAAAAACCATCGCGCTTCGAGCGTTCCACCGCATCGAGCGCTTTATCGAAGAGGCACTTGCGGCTATACGTATCCGTCAATACGTACCAGCGGTCCGGTTTTAGATCTTCGGAGCGCTGGATGTGGTCGATCGTATGCTCGACGAGCGCGTGACCGACTTGGGGCGTGATTTGAATTCGTTCTTCGGCTTCGGCGCGAGCGTTGCGCAGCGCCGCGAATTTATACCAAGGTTGCTGTTTGTGATACGCGACGGCACTCGCGAGAGCATCTTCGGACGCGATCTCACTGCCGGTCGGCCAAAGCTGAAGCACCTTCTTGCGCTCGCTGAGAAAATAGTCCCAATCCCAGCGTGCGAAGCGCACGGAATACGGCGTCTGAAGCATTTGTCATGCCCCCTGACGAATCCTAGCAGAGTCTTATGTCCTTGCGCAATACCCTTCACGCTGCCAGAGTGGGAGCGTCGTGAAGCTATCTCCCCGTTACGCCATCCTTACGGTGACGCTCGCGCTGCAAACGGTTGCGTCGATCTTCCAGCAAGGCGTCGGAGCGATTCAGCCGATGATCGCCCACAGTTTGCATCTGGATCATCGAGGCGTAGGACTGATCGTTGCGGCATTAGCCGCCGGTTCGGCAACGTTTGCCGCAATTGCGGGCATAGCCGTCGATTATTTTGGCGAGCGTTCCGTGCTCTTGTGGAGCGGCATCGCAATGGGCGTCACGCTCTGTGCCGCGGGCGCCGTCGCGCATCTCGCCTGGCTGACGATCTGGCTCTTTCTTTTCGGGATGGCGTATGGAACGTGCATGCCTTCCGGCGGTCGCGCAATCTTGCTCTGGTTTACGCAAGACCGCGGATTCGCAATGGCGATTCGCCAGGCCGGCGTTCCCCTCGGTGGCGTCTTAGGCTCCCTTCTCCTTCCGGTAATCGCTTTGCATTGGGGGTATCAGGCTGCGATCGTCACGTCGGGCATCGTTTGCGTTGTCGTGACCGTCATCGGCGTGAGCTATTACCATAGCCCTGCCGAGCACGCACAGACAAAACAGCGGCCGATCGCGGACGTGTTGCGCGGAGTGCTCGCGATCGTTTCCACGCGGAGCCACATCTATTTCAATATTACGTGCTGCGCGCTCGTTGCCGCCCAGTACACGCTGCTCTCGTTTCTCGCAATTGCGCTCATCACGCAGAAGCATGCGCCACTCGGGATCGCCGTCATGGCAATGGTCGTCTTTCAGGTTGGTTCCGTCGCGGGGCGCTTGGCGTGGGGAACCGTCAGCGATCGGCTATTCTCCGGAGACCGCGTTGCGCCGATGATCGTCATCTCGGTGATTACCTGCGCCGCACTGTTGTGGCTTGCCAGGCCCGGTGCGGAGACAACAGCGATTTCGCTCGCGATCGCGGCCGTTCTCGGGTTCTCTGCGGCGTCGTGGAACGGACTCTGGGCGACGGCACAAGCCGAAATGGGAGGACATCAGCTGGCAGGGAGCTCGCTTGGCGCTTCGCTAACCGTGATCCAAATCGTCGGCGGAATCGTGCCACCGCTTTTCGGAGCCGTCGTCGATCGCACCAACTTCACGGTGGCGTGGGAGCTCCTCGCGGTCCTCGTCGCGCTTGCGATAGTTCCCGCGCTCATGGCGCGGCGCCATCTTTACACGATGAACCGGACGGCAACTCAAACATGATTCTCGTTGAATTCGAACGCACCGCCGATCTCGAAGCACTCAAGCTGAAGCCGCTCGAGCGATTTGCACGGGTGGAGGGCGATGGGGCGCTCGCAATTACGTCGGCGGAGGACGTGAGTACCGCGGCCGGCAAGCATCGGCCCGTCAGGCAGCTGTTCGGCGGCGGAAAATACGGCGAAGCGGCTGGTCCCTTTTTATTTCACGTCGCGCTTTGGACGCCCCAGGATTTCCGCGACGAATTTCTCGCCTGGTATGAATGCGAGCACCTTCCGATGCTTCTGGAGGCGGACGGCTGGGACGGTTGCCGCTTCGTCGAGGAACGGATCGACGACGGCTGCCTGTTCCATGCGCTGCACCAGTTGCGCGATCGCGGCGCGCTCGATTCCGACGCGCGAAAGCGCTCGCGCGCCACGCCGTGGTTCGCGCGGCTTGCCAACAACCCATGGTTCGACTCGGGGTTTAAGAGGGCGCTCTACCGCCGGATCTAGAATTCGTCAAGGGAAATGACGATTGGCCGCCCGACCGTCGGCATCCGCGATACCAGCCTGACCGAAGGACAGCTTTGCGTCTGGCAGGGGCGCATGACCAACGACATGCTGCTGCCGATCTTGCCGCGCATGGACCGCGCAGGGTTTGCCTCCATCGAGCTGCTCGACCCGGCAGCGTTCGAGAGCTGCCTGCAACTGACGGGCGAGGACCCTTGGGAGCGCGTCCGGCTCGCAGCAAAGCGCCTCACGAGCACGCCGGTGGCGGTGTCGCTGGCCGGCAGCTATCTCTTCGGCGATAGCCTCGCGTCGCTCGACGAATTGCGCCGTGCCGTGCAAACGCTCGCGCGCAGTGGAATCGCTCTCGTGCAGATGTACGATCCCGTCAACGAACTCCAGCGACTGGACGCACCCGCGACCTTAGCACGCGATGCGGGCCTGAGCGTCGCCGGCGGAATCGTTTTCACGCTCGGGCCGGAGTACGACGACCGCTATTTCGTCGAACGCGCGCGGAAGCTCGCCATGCAAGGCTGCGATGCCGTGGCGCTGCTGGATTTTGCCGGAATCTTGCATCCGGAACGCGTCCGCGATCTCGTTCCGGCACTGCGCGCCGCTCTCGGCTCGACGCCGCTGGAGATTCGCACGCACTGCCGTTCCGGCCGAGCAGAGATTTCTTGTTTTGCGGCACTCGAGAACGGCGCCACGACGCTTCATTGCGCCTGTGACGTGCTGGCGGGCGGCGACTCCGTTCCGTCCTCAGATTACTTCATGGAGCATCTGGAACGCGAAGGCTACCAAAGTGCGCTCGACGCCGACGACCTTGCGGCGGTGTCCGATTATTTCGGCGGCATAGCCGACGCGCGGAACTTCCCTGCGCCGGTGCAACGGCTTTACGATCCACAGGTCGATCGCGAGCAATTTCCCGTGGAGCTCGAATGGAAGCGCAACCAACAACCGGCTATGCCGTCCGTCGATCGCGACGCGTGGGACATCGTCGCCGAAACGCCGCTGCAGCAGCTCGTGGCCGAGCTGCAGCGACGACCGTGGGTCGAGCGGTTGCGAATAACAAAAGGCGACTTCGTGCTGGAGACTGCCGGATCGTGATTCGTCGCGTTTTGATCGCGAATCGGGGCGAGATTGCGATGCGCGTCATTCGCGCGTGCCGTTCGCTCGGCATCGAAACGGTCGCCGTCTATTCGGAGGCTGATTCGCGCTCGATGCACGTGTCGGAAGCCGATACCGCCGTCTGTATCGGGCCCGCCCCAGCGCGGCGCAGCTATCTCGACATGTCGTCGATCGTTGCGGCGGCACTCGGAACCCACGCCGATGCGATTCACCCGGGCTACGGTTTCCTGGCTGAAAATGCGGAATTCGCGGAGCTCTGCAAAACGCAGGGTGTCATTTTCATCGGGCCATCTGCGCAAAGCATCAGAGAAGCCGGCGACAAGGTCGCAGCGCGGGAGAGTGCGGCGCGAGCCGGCGTGCCGATCGTTCCCGGATCGGGTTCGGCGATCGAAGACCACCTCGAAGCGCGACGGCTTGCGGCATCGCTCGGCGTACCGATTCTCCTAAAGGCGCGCGGTGGCGGCGGCGGGCGTGGCATGCGCGTCGTCGAGGACGCAGCGTCGCTCGCTACTGCCGTGCTCGAGGCATCGCGCGAAGCGGAGG
>JBOHTT010000149.1:0-4348 GCA_050733775.1 Vulcanimicrobiaceae bacterium | reverse complement strand
GTGCAATGGTTTCGCGCTGGGAGCGGATCAGCGCGGCGTTGACTTCCTGCTGATCGCGCGTCGCGAGGGCGAGAATCTTCAGCGCGAACTCGCGCATCTTCGGACTGAGCGAGAACGGAAAGACGTTGAGGTTTTCCGGCCACGTCGTGCGCGGGACGGAGCGGGCTTCGGCCGTCTGAAGCGCTTGTTCGATGGTTTGCAGATGCAGCTCGAGGGCGAGTTTCGTCACCTTCATGCTTTTCTCGGGCTCTTCCATGCGAGCCATCTCCTCAGCAACGCGTTTGCGCAGCGCTTCAATGTCGATGCGCGGATTGTTCGAGCGAATCGTCACGAGGGCACCGTCTCACGCTGGCGCGAGCGGATGACGTGTGGAATCGCGCCGGCGTCTTCGCGCGAAGCGAGCAATTCCGCGACGGCGATGCCGAGCAGCAACGCCCAAACGCCGCCGACCTTCGGAAAGAACCACAGATAGTCGAAGATCTGGTGCAGCACGATCGCGATATTCGCAGCGGCGAAGCCGATCACGAGCGCGCGTCGCGAGTAGCGCCGCACGAAGGGCACGATCGTCGCATAGATCAGCCAGAGCAACGCCGCAAAGCCGATCGCGCCGGTCTCCGCGAGAAACTGCAGATACACGCTGTTCGCGTGCGTTCGCACGTCAGGGTGACCGACGAGCCCCAAATCGAGCTCGAAGTTGCCGGCGCCGACCCCAACGATCGGCGAATGCTGCCACAACGTCGCGGCGGAAGTCCACAGGATCGCGCGCGTGCCCAGATGATTCGGCACCGGCACCTCGGCCAGTGAGAAGAAATGCCACTCGAAGCCGACCATCAGTGCCGCACCGATCAGCACGGCGAGCGCGATCGCGCCGCCGCCTGCAAGTCGCAGGCTGACGTTCTTCGGAGGACGGCTCATCGCGATGACGATCGCAATCGCAACGAACGCTGCAACAATGCCGGAGCGCGAAAGCGTCAGCGCCGTCGCCGCGCCGGAGAGCGCGACGGCGAGGACGAGCCACGCGCTGCGATGCAGCAGCATGCGCGCGAACAGGACCGGGAAGATGAGGTTCAGCCAGCCCGAGAATTGGTTCGGCCCTTCGAGCGAGCCCGCGATGCGGGGCAAGATGTGGTTCTGCACGATAACGCCCGACGGCGCGCCGACGAACAACTGCGCGATCCCGTACAGCGATTCGAAGATCGCGATGCCGATCAGCGACCACCAAATCGGACGGTCGTCGGAGTCGTTGTCGAACGCGACGGCCACGGTGACGAAAAGGATCGCGTATTCGAGCCACTTGGCGAACTCGCGCAACACCGCTTCCTTGTGCAACGCCGTTACGGCGGAGAGCGCAATCGCGAGGAGCACCGCGGCGAACGCGCTGACGATCAGCGGCATCGGCGGACGCCGGAGAATCGCGAACGACGGACGATGCCACAATAGTGCGAGCACGAAGCCCGCGAACGCCGCTTTCGGAATCGTCATCGAGGTGTCGAACGCGTAGCGGGCTTCGGCGAACGGCAAGCAAACGATCATCGCACCGACGCCGAGCGCAGGGCGACGATACGTCAAAAAACCGACGACGATCGCAATGGCAACATAGAGCAATGCGTGCAGCGGCCCGAGCGCGTAATGCGGCGGGTAAAATACGGGCGGATAGACGTACCCCGGCTGCCAGTGAAGCATCTTTCACTTTCCTTTCATACGGCACTGAAAGGATGCCTTTCCGACACCGGTGTAGGGGACTTCAATGAAGCCGCGCCTTCGCGTCATCTCCGGGACCCTGCCGGTACGCGGTTCGTTCGCACGATCGACGCTCGTCGTCATGGCGGCGACGCTTGGGTCGGCATTACTCGGCTTTGGACGCGAAGTCGTCAACGCGCACTACTTCGGCACGCGTTGGGAGCTCGACACGTTTCTTGCGACGGCGACGATTCCGACAATCATCTTCGGGATCTTCAACGGTGCGCTCGTTAGCGCGCTCGTGCCGACGTTCTCGGAATATCTCACTGCCGGCGAAGACGACGAAGCGTGGCGCCTCGCGAGCACGATCATCAACGGGCTCGCCATTCTCCTGACGATCTCCGCCGTTCTCGGCTGGTTGCTCGCTCCGTACTATGTGCCGTTGATCGCGCACGGCTTCCGTCCGCCGCAGATGGCGGTTGCGGTGCACATGGCGCGCTGGCTGATGCCGAGCATCGTCGCGACCTCGCTTGCCGGCGTGGTTGCCGCAATGCTCAACGCACATCATCGCTTCCTCGCGCCCGCGCTGCAGGGCATCGCGATCAACATCCTGACGATCGCAACGACGATTTTCTTTTTCCATCGCTTCGGTATCTTCGCGCTCGTCCTCGGCACGGCGCTCGGACTCTGCATGCAGCTGATCGTGCAATTGCCGGCGTTCTTGCTGCTCGGCCGTTATCGCTTCGTGCTCGATCTGCAGCATCCGGGACTTTGGCGCATGTGGTCGATGCTCGGTCCGATCGTCATCGGCTCGGCGGCCGGTCAAGCCTCGATTTTCTTCGATCGATTCTTTGCCTCGACGTTGCCCTCGGGCTACATGTCCGGGATGAACTACGCATCGAAGCTCGTGTTCTTTCCACAGCAAATCTTTGCTGCGGCGATTGCGACCGTGCTCTTTCCGCTGCTCGCCTCGCAATTTGCGGGCGCGAACCGTCCGGGCTTGCGCAATTCCGTCGTCACCGGCTTGCGGCTGGTGAATTTCATCATGATCCCGGCGATCGTCGGCCTTATCGTGCTGGCCTATCCGATCACGCAGCTGCTCTTCGAGCGCGGCGAGTTCGGCAAGTCGTCGACGGAGCTGGTCTCCACGCTGATTCCGTGGGCATCGCTCGGCGTCGTCGTGATCTCGGCGAACATCGTGCTTACGCGCTGCTGCTTCGCGTGCAAGCGCGTGCGCGAAGCGGTCACGATTTCCGTCATCACGGTTGCGGCGAACATCATTCTCTCCGTCTTGTGGCTGCCGACCTTGGGCGCGCGCGGCCTGCTGCTCGCCAACGGCGTCAGCGAGCTGCTCGGGACGGCTATGCTGTTCGTCCTCGTGTGGCGCATGCTGAGCGGCTTTGACGTGCTCGCCATTCTGCGCTCGCTCGCCGGTACGACGCTTGCAACGCTCATCATGGCCGGTGCGCTGCTCTTCATCCGCAGTCTCATCGAAACCCCGCCGATGGCGCTCTTCGAGCGCGCGTGGCTACTGTTTTGGCAGCTCGTAATCGGGGCGCTCGTGTTCGTCGCGCTCGCGCGCATGCTGCGCGTCGAAGAGCTCGATCTCGTCGTCAGTCTGATCATGCAGAAGTTCGAGCGCCATTTGCCCAGCACTCCCGAAAACCGGGATGTCCCGCTCGGCTAAATTCGCGCTGCTCCTCGCGGCAGCGGTCGTGCTCGGCGCGATTCAATTCTTCTCCGACGCCCTCTTGCAGCGCGCCGCGGCATCGCCGGCTTTGCCGCGCGCACTGCCGCAGGCCGCCGCGGTCGAAGCGGTGGACGCGATACCGTTGCCCGCGTTCGCCCGCGAGATCGGCGCAGGCATTGCCATTGAGGACGGTCGTATTCCCGATGCGCAGCATGCGATCGCGCTGCTGCCTCGTGGACCGGCGTACGACGATCTGCAAGGCCGTGTGTTGGAAGCGCAAGGCGATCGGCGTGCCGCCGTCGAGCGGTACGTCGCGGCCGGCGACTTCGCGCGCGTGAGCGTGACGGTCGACGCGATGGTGGAGGCAGGCGACGTCGAAGGCGCGCTCGCAACGCAGCGCGATCTCGTCGCGCACTTGGGCCGCCTCAGCGATCTGGAAGCATTGGCGCACGCGCAGTGGCGTCTCGCGCAAATCGAAGCGCTCGCGGGCGAGCATCAACGGGCGCTGCAAGACTATCACGCCGCATTGCAGCTCGTGCCACTCTCGGAAACCTATCTGCTCGGTGCCGCGAACGAAGCGCTCGGCCTAGGCCGGCTCGATCTCGCGGCACGCTACTTCGGCCGCGTCGTTGCGATCGATCCGGGAAGCCGCGACGGCCAAGCCGGCGTCGCGAAGGTCAACGCTCGTTTGCGCGCGGTGCGGCGCTAGAACGTCTTGACCTTGGCCAGACCGCTTTGGCGGAAGATCGCTTCGATCTTCGAGACGTTTTCTTGCTTGTGCGCGAAGTACGCAACCACGCTGCGTCCGGCCGAGAGCGCTTCGAGATAGTTTTCGATCTCGTCGTCGGGAATCTCGAAGTCGCCCAGACGATCCCACATCTCTTAGTTGCGGAAGTACGTATGCGAGGGATGCAGCTGCTCGAGCGTGACGTGATTGCCGGTGATGCCGGGCACGCCGGTTCCTTGCCCGCCGCCGAG
>JBOHTT010000148.1:0-6446 GCA_050733775.1 Vulcanimicrobiaceae bacterium | reverse complement strand
GCACGATCACGAAGGTGAGGTCACTGGCCTTCACCAGGTCGTTGTAGTCGGCGGTTGCGGTAAGACGAGGCTGGCCGGCATCGATCATTTCCTGCAGCCGCGGTTCTTCAACGGTAGCCTTTCCCGCGCGCAGGGCATTCACAAGGGTAATGTTTACGTCAAGGCCGATGACGTCGTGGCCTTTAGCCGCGAAAACGGCGGCGGCCGGCGCTCCGAGCTTGCCCAGCCCGATGACCGAAATCCTCATGAAAACGTCTTCGGTAGGGTCCACCCCTTGCCCTTAGCCAATACCCGGGCCCATGGAAACAAAATCGCGCGGTTCCATTCTTATAGCCGGTGGCGGCGGGTTCATCGGCGGCTGGATGGCGCGCGAGGCCATCGCGCGCGGTTACTCGTTCGTTCGGTGCGCCGATGTCAAGCCGTTTGAAGAATGGTATCAGGTGCACTCCGAGGCCGACAATCTCTTGCTCGATCTGTCCAACCCCGATGACTGCAGGCGCGCAGCCCGCGGGATTGATACAGTCATCAATCTTGCTGCAGACATGGGCGGCATGGGCTACATAGAAGCGCACCGGGCGCGGTGCATGATCTCGGTGCTCATCAATACAAACTTGCTATGTGCGGCGCGAGATGTCGGCGTTAAAAGTTATTTTTACGCCTCCTCCGCGTGCGTGTACAACGTCGAAAAGCAGCGCGAGGCCGACGTAACGCCGCTCAAAGAAGATGACGCCTATCCCGCGATGCCTGAGGACGGGTACGGTTGGGAAAAATTATTCTCTGAGCGCATGTGCCGGCATTTCTATGAAGATTTTGGCATCCAAACCCGCGTGGCACGTTATCATAACGTTTACGGGCCCCATGGTACATGGGACGGTGGAAGAGAGAAAGCACCGGCTGCAATTTGCCGCAAAGTTGCTATGGCAAAAATCTCCGGAAGGCATGAAATTGAAATCTGGGGAGATGGCGAGCAAACCCGAACGTTTATGTATATCGACGATTGCGTGCACGGTACGTTCATGCTCACCGATAGTGACTTCGCCCAACCCATTAATATAGGTTCTGCAGAGCTGGTCACCATCAACCAAATGGTCGATATTGTCGAAAAGATCGCCGGCGTCAAACTATCGCGCTCCTATAAGCTTGACGCTCCGAAGGGTGTACGCGGGCGCAGTTCGGACAACACCTTGATCAATAAAGTCTTGGGTTGGGAGCCAAAGATCTCCCTCGAAGAAGGCCTCGAAAAGACGTATCGATGGGTGTACGACCAAGTCGTAGCCGGAAGAAGACTACCGGAGCTCTCGAAGACCTAGCCTACTGCGCATCGGCGAACTACAACGGGCACTCCGCTTGATTGGAGTCTGCTCGAAAATAATCACGCGATGTCTTGTGGTATCAGCAGATCGATTTTTGTATCGCGTACTGCCGTCCCGATCCGTCGTGAATCGCCCTGTGATAACGCCAGTCCGAAGGGAAGGTAGACCGCGTGATTGGTCCACCAGTCGGCAATCGGAAATCCGCCGTCGGCAAGGTCGGCGTACGGCGGGTGTTGGTAGATGGAGCGATACTGGCGTACGGCTGCTATGTTGCGCAATCGCAGTTCATCCACAAGCCTATCCGGATCGGATGCAAACACGATGTTAAAGAGAGGCGCTTGTTCGCCGTGCACTTTGTAAAGAAGATTCCCAAGCACTTCGCGAAGTGCTCGGTAGGCTTGGCGCCTGCGATCGAGCCGATCATCGAGCGTGCGAAGCTGCGCATTCCCCAAAGCGGCCAGTACGTCGTTAAAGCGTAGATTGGTGCCGATCGCGCGGTTGAGATTCGTTTTTCGCCACTCGAGGTCGCCGTGATCGATGTATGCTCTGGCAGCGTCCGCATGCTCACGAGAGTTGGTAAGGATCGCACCGCCTTGACCGGTAGTGATCGTCTTTGGGGGGCTGAACGAAAGCGTCCCCACCGTCCCAAACGTTCCGGCCGATTTGCCAGCGTGGCAATGGCCGAGTGCCGTAGCTGCATCTTCAATTAACGGAACTCCCGCTTCACGGGAGATGTCGCGGATCTGCTCGATATTCTCACCCGTGTATCCAGAAAAGTTTACGAAACAGACGGCTTTCGTCCGCGAAGTGATCCTGGTTTTCAGCTGCATTGGATTGATACATGCCGTTGTGCGCTCAATCTCCACGAGTCGTGGGAGCAATCCAATCGAAGCGAAGGCGTTGACCGTCGAAATCACGCCATATGAGGGCACGAGGATTTCGTCTCCGGGCTTTAGTCCGCAGGCGTGTGCCGCCACAGAAAGTGCAGTCGTCCCGCTCGTTGTAAGAATGCAATGCTCCACGTCAAGCTTTGCTGCGAGCGACTCGGCGAAGTTTTCGGTCGTTTTACCGGGCCCAACAAAGCCCGATGCTACTTGACGACCAACTTCGCTGGCGCATGGGTCATCGAGCCAAGGCTCGACAAGGGGAATGAATCGGTCTTCTGCGGCTGCCGGCGACTTCGTGCGAATCAAGGCTTATAGGCCTGCATGTTGAGGTTGAGCAATATGCCTTTCTCTTTTTCCATGTGGGGAAAATAGGCTTGAGAAAAGTCATCAACTGAACCGTGGTCGACGTCCTGCCAACGCCACAACTCGGCTTTCACGTAGCCTGCACGCTCGAGTACTCGTCGAAGAGACGCGTCATCATAAGTAGTTCGGTGATAGATGTGACCGCCGTTCCCGTCATCCATTTTGCCGTAGAGAGTACCTAAGAACCAATCCAGCGCAAAGCCCGCGTGGTATAGCCGCGCAATTACCTAGAAGTTTGGAACTGAGAGGCGCAAGATACCGCCTGGCACGAGAACCCGCCGCCACTCTGCGAGGATCGGGACCACCTCGTCACGATCGAAATATTCGATAACTTGGCAAGCGTAAATTATCTTGGCGCTGCCCTCGGACAGGTCACGTAGATGACGTATGTCTTGTACGTGATCGACGTGCGGAAACGCAACTTGATCGACATGCGTCCACCCCGGGATGTGGCGCTTCCCGCAACCGACGTGGAGCTTAAGCTTTTCCGGCATGAGCAACTTCGTGAGCCTTGCCCGCATCTTGGCTTGGAATCCGAACCCCTCCTGTTCATCGAAGGATTCCTTGTCATATCACCCAAGGTTTGGACGTTGAGTAAGCCTCTCTCGATTGAAGCCGTGATAGTCGGCCGTAATGACGAATACGAACCGAATTGGGAGGCCAACCTTTTCTCAGCGATAGCTTACAATCGAAGACTCTTTGTCGGAACCGACGTTGACTTTCGCGTCGCATTCGTCGAGTGGAATCCGTTGCCCGACCGACCTCTACTGGCGCCTCGCTTAGCCGAAGCGTTTTCCTTTGCTCGCGGTATAGTCGTCGATCCCAAGGTGCACATCAAGCTTTGCACGGCTCCAGAGCTGCAAATGCTTCTAACATTCGCGTTCAACGCGGGCTTCAGAACGACTGGTGCTGACTTCTGCTTGGGCACTTGCGGCGATATTTTCCTCGGCAAGGAAGTTGCAAGAAAGATCACCGGCGGTCTCCTTCGCGAGAGCTGCCTTTATCGTGCAGAACGTGCCACGATCCGTAACGACCTGACGTTCGCGTCCGTTACACCGGACGTGATTGAGGACCCGACGAACGTCGTTCGTGTCGATACCTGTCGTGAGTCTCCATATGACAAGCCTCCATATACGAACGCCGCCGGCGACTTCTCAATGCTGGATACGGGAACGATGCATGGAATACGTGGCTATGATGAGGGCATCACGTTCGCGCGGCTGCATATTGACGCACGCCTAGGGTGGACGGCGATGACGGTCGTTGATGACTGCGAATTGCTTGGCTCAATTTATCACATCAACCATTCGACATCACACGGCACAAAGCAATACAGAACCACTGGCCGTATCTACAATCATTTGTCAAACATTCCATATACCAATCCTTCATCGTGGGGACTCGCGGCCTTCGACTGGAATGAAATTGGATCGCGACTGTATCGCGTGTCTCTGCCCTCAAGACATGCGGTTAAGCCAATCCCTGATCTCACGGCTCCAGCTATGCGTGAGAAAACAGCAGTCGTCGCTGCGCGCGTGCGGTCGATCCGTGAAGGTCAGCACCCAGAGAAACCGCGCGCTCAGGCAGTTGTCGAGGGGGACGTCCTTTCCAAGGTCATGCCGGTACTTCCCGAATGGGGCAGCACCGTTAATGCCGGCGACGGGCTCGTCGAGGTCGAGACGAGTGATCAGCAGTGGGCTTACGCGTGCGCGTTCCGGCTCGACGCAGAAAGTTGCTTCGACGATGAACGGTGGTATTGGGTATCCGTTAGCATAACCGTGATACGTGGCGCAATCGGCATCGGTCTTGCCGCCGATGGCCGATTCTTGCACGAACAGTTTGCGAGAATCGAAGACGGCGTTACTGAGATATATCTTCCAATCGACAAAGAAAAACCGGAGTATCTTATTTTGCGTAATCTTGGTGAGGGTAATCCGAGGGCGCGCGTCATCGTCCGGTCGGCGCAAATTCTTAGCTCGCCCAAGGAACTGCCGTCAGAAGCTACTCGTTAAGGGCGTGAAGCTTTGAGCGCAGCTCATCCCTTGGCCACTGCTCCCGCACAGATGAATCGCCATGGCCCATGGCAACATAGTTTCCGACGGATCGGATTGCTTCGTCGGTAAGGCATCGCCAGGGGTCCATGACCGTGGCTTCCTGAGCGGCCTTCCAATCGACTGAGGTAAACTCTCTCATCGGGTTGATGATGACGACCACACGAGCTTTTCTCAGGCAGTCCTCGGCACTAGATGCGTAAGTGATCCGATCGCCAAGGGCTTCGCGGGCCTCGTGGAGGGCGAGAGGATCCCATGCAACGACGCGGCGCCCGTCCCGCATCAGCCATCCAGCCAAGTCCATCCCGAAGGCGGCCTCGATAACTGCGGTGCCGGGTTTATAAGCGAGCCCCAGGAGCCCAACGGTGTCGTCGCGCCGTGCCTGCTCTAGCACTTTGCGTAACACGTACATACCATGCTCGGCATTTGATAGATCGATTGTTCTGGGTACGATGCTCGGGACACCGATTGCATCCATAAAAACTGCCAGAGCTCGATTGTCACGAGGCCAGCAAGGGCCACCGTACGGGACCGCGCCCTTAAAAAACCGCTGTCCCATTCGATAGCTCAGTGCGCCGGTAATGCGATCGACGTTTGCATCAGGCACTTCGGAACAGACCGCAAAGAGCATATTAGCAAACGCAACTCGCATCGTCTCGTGGGTATTACAGGCGATCTTAGCAATCTCGGCTTCAATTGGTGACATTCGCTCGATAGGTACGTCCGTCTTGATGATAGAGCGATGCACCGTGGCAAGAGCATCGCCCGCCGCTTTGTCGGCTTCTCCGATGAGGACGTAATCCGGCTGCTCAAAACCCTTTACCACCTCGCCTAAAGCAATGAATGAGGGGTTATAGCAATAACTTAAACCGGATCCGACCTTGCGGCCGGACGCCGCCTCGAGCGCAGGAATAATGTGGGCGTCGCTCGCGCCCGGAAGGACCGTACTGACGAGTGCAACGGTGTGCGGGCCGCCTTTCTTGCGCATCGCGTCCCCGATAACGCGACACGCGCTCAAGACAAAGCGCAGTGAATAACCGCCAAGCGTATTGCTTGGCGTCGGAACGACGACCATTGTGACATCCGTTCTAACAATGGCTTCGGCAGGATCGGATGTCGCGGTAAGAAAGCCCGGCTTTGCCGATGCCACCCGATCGTCGACTTCGGGCTCGGTCGTCTGATAGCGGCCTGTGTTCACGGCCTCGATGGCTTGCGGGAGAATGTCGTAGCCGATCACGCGATTGCCGGCAGCTGCCAGACATGCCGCTAACGTGTGTCCGATTTTGCCGAGACCGAAGACCGACACACTAGCCATTCAGTGCTGCCTTAAGCGGCACCGCGCTATATCCCGGCCACCACGGATCGATGAAGGCTCCGCAACCAACGGCCTGAGCAACTTGAACAAACGCGTCTTCGACGGTATGTAAACACTCAAAGCCTAGTTCTCGGCGAACGCGTTCTGCGCTGACGCGATAATCGCGGTTGTCGGCTTCTGCCTCGACCATCGCGATCTCTGCATTGGGAAAGTGCTTTCGCGTTAGGTCGACCAAATCGGATTTCTGATAATTCTGGGCGACGACGTTGAACACACGTGCCGCAACTATTGGATGCGGCGCCGAAAGCGTAGCTTCGACGGCGCGTGCAACGTCGGCGATGTGAAGGTACGGCCGCCATGCCTGGGGCTTGTAAACTTCGATTCGGCGGCTGGACGCTGCACTACGTGCCATATCATTGACCAGCAAATCGAAACGCATGCGCCCGGAAAGACCGCAGATCGTGCCCAGCCGAAGAACCGTCGTCGTTGCCGTTCTTTCAGGAGCGAGCGCCGCACG
>JBOHTT010000147.1:0-1616 GCA_050733775.1 Vulcanimicrobiaceae bacterium | reverse complement strand
CATCATAGGAGCCTCGACGGAGCCAGCGTCGCACCGCACCAATCGGCATCGCCAATACCTCGCCGCTGCGAGGCGGCACCAGACTTAGTATCTCCGTTACGCCCTTGGCATCGTCGCCGGCATCAATGTCGGCGCGCCACACCAAGTTCACGTCCGCGAGCGTCACTTCTGTGCCGTGCAGGTACAACGCAGGATCGGGACTCCACGGAGCAATGGGACTGGTTCGTGCGAACGCGCCTACATGTTCGGGCATCAGGACAGGAGCGTCTGCGCGTTCGCTGGCGAGGACCGTCAATTCGGCGGCGAAGGGTCCCATTGCGCTTGAAGAAAAATCTACCAACCCATGGGAGTTCTCGGCACGCGATTGAAGCCATGTCCAAGTTTCCCGCAGCTTCGTCCCATAGATTGGGTCCGGACTCGCCGAAGCGCGAACCTCGGCATCACAGGCGAGTATTGCGGCCTGCGTCGTAACGCGCAGACCCAGACGATTCAACCTGCCGAATCGTTGGCGCAACGAATCCATCGGTGCAATCTGTGTGACGAGCACGTCGAAATCCAAATCGGCCCCTGCCTCGATGCACTGCGTCGCAACGACGATAGAGGGCATAGCGCCCAGAAGTGAAGGCGCTCCCGATTTGCATGCGTGAAGGATCCCTTCGCGCACTCGGCGTTTGTCGATCTCCCGCGCGCGACCGATGACCAACGAAAGGCTGGCTGTCGATGCGCTCCCACGAACCCTCAGGGTATCGTGTATGCGACGGGCCAAACCAACTCTGTTCACAACGACGAGGATTTTCTTTCCCGTTCCGTCCTCATGCGGCTCGGCGCGGGCAAGGACTTCGTCGACAAACCGCTCGGCGTGCGACTCAGAGCCGTACGCCGTCCGTCCCAGCATAACCAGTTTCGCCGGTTTGGGAACGTCCAGCCGCATCTTTAACGTAGCATTGGAGCGGTCGGCGTCATCGAGCTTGAAGATCTTCTGCGCTGAGTCCGGCCGCGCCGTCGCCGACAGCTGCAAGAAACGCCACGGAGCCGGACCTCTTCGTTCGTATGAAGCAACTCGTTCGAGCGTTTGACGGAACGGTTCCGAAAGATGCACCTCGTCCAAAACGATGAGCGCGTCCTCGCCCAGCAATCCTGCGTGCACCGGCTTCATCCGATCGCTTACACCGTAACCTCGGAACAAGAGTCGCGACCCGATTTGATCGACGGTCGACGAGAGGATCGTCGGCTGCGTAGGCGTCCGGGCCCAATCGCCCTCCCGCGGAATTCCACCGCGCAGTCGCTGCACGACCAGCGGCGGCTCTTCTTCACCGGCGATCTTTCGAAGTGCGGCACCAACGCGCTGGAGCAATCCGTCGTGCGCGTCGTAAAGCTTCTTTGCGATTCGCAGGCCGACTCCATACGCCTCATCGACGACTAACCGCCGGTCAACGACCCACGCGATGCGCAGCGGAGCGTTCCGTTTCTCTCCGGCGTCGATCGCGAGCGCCAGGTGAAACACAGCGATCGCGATACAGGCAGTTTTGCCCGTGCCGGTGGGTAGATCGAGGACGTCCGGCCATGTACCGGAATCGCAGACGTAGGAAGCCAGTCGCGACTGCCAAGGAAATGGT
>JBOHTT010000146.1:0-12614 GCA_050733775.1 Vulcanimicrobiaceae bacterium | reverse complement strand
ATTGAATGCGGTTTCGATCTTGGCGTGCCCCAGCACCAGTGTCCGGCGCACCCCGCCGCGGTTTTCCTTGGTTTCGTCTCGCGCTGGTCGTTACCGTTTTGGCGGTTTCTGCCTATCTCTTGATCCCGAACTTCTTTTACGTGAGCGCCGATGCACTCGTGCAGGGTGACCTTGTCCCCGTAACCACGCTGTTCGTTGCGCGAATCAATCGTCTTTACGCAAAATGCGATGACCGTGTTGTTGCGGGCCAAAAAGTCGCTGACGTCAGCAACTTTCTGGTTCAAGCCAACTACCAAGAGCAATACTTGCTGAGCTTGCGCGAGTTGATTCTTTCTCAGAACGCATTCAACGAAGGCATTGACGCAGCGCGGAGCACGGCCGAGGCATCGAGGGCGAAGTTCCAAGAGTACAGTACGGCGGCAAATCGCCTTCGCCAAGTGTTCGTCGGCTACGATCGCGCGTACAAGGCCGACGCGATCGGGCGAGTCGAATGGGAAGCGAAGCGTGAAGAGTGGCAAGCGGCCTTGGCACTCGCCGAAAGCGCACGGCTCGAATGGGTCAGAGATACCCAGCACGTGCACCGCGTCGAATCCGACAGCCGCGCGAAAATTGCATCGGCGCAACGAGAGGTGCGGGAAACGCACAGTATCGTCGATCGCATGGGGAGTGAGGCCTTGCGCGCTCCGACGGCGGGATTCGTCGTCGACTGCAACCAGCGGCCTGGGAACGTCATCAATCCCGGCGATCCGATGATCAACATATTCGACCCCAATCGAGCATACGTTTTGGCCTACTTTAACACGTCGTCGATCGACAAGGTCCGCATCGGCCAGCGTCCCGAGATCATTCTGCCGGGCTTTTCGCAACCCGTCACGGGGCGCGTCAGCGCGATATATCCGACGCTATCCAAGCTGCCTGACGACTTGACCCGCTATTTCTGGCAGCACGTTCAGTGGTCGGAGTATCGGCCGGTTCGAATCGAGCTCGACGGCATCTCGCGCGAGGAACGCGACCGCTTGAGCTACGATACGCAAGCACGCGTTCGCATTCGTATCCGTAACTCGTGGAACTCTCCCACCGTCGTCGGACAAAGCTCGGCAAAATGATCGAAGATCAAAGCCGGCTTCTCCAGGCGCTCGCGGTAGTTCGTGCAGCCGGCTCAGATCTCGAGCCGGTGTGGGATTCTGGCGCTCCAGAAGGAGTGCTCTATCAGGGAACGGGCTCTCAACTCGACGATTTCTCCCTCTTGGCTAGCCTGGACACTTTAGCCGGAGGAAACTATCTCCAGCGAAAGTTCGTCGACCGCATTTCACTTTGCCCAACCTGCGGAAGCCACGCGCTCAATTTTCACGAAGCATGTCTGAGCTGCGGATCCTCAAATCTTTCGCAGATTAAAGTGCTGTTGCATTTCCGGTGTGGATTTGTGGGCCCGGTCAGCGCGTTCAAAGAGGAACACCATGGACGCCGCTGTCCGACTTGCCACAAGGTGTTGCACGATCTGGGAACCGATCATGACAGTCCGGGAGATTATTTCGCCTGTCACGCTTGCAACGCAAACTTCCAGCTCCCCGAACCCGGCGCACGCTGCCTTTCGTGCGGCGCGCGCTTCTCAGGCGTCGACATGCACAAGGTTCGGTATCGCGACGTTTTCTCGTATCGCTTGACCGCTCTCGGCGCGGCCGCTCTCGAGGCGGGGCGTTTGCTGGAGGCGCCGCATGAGGCCTTGCACGACACAGACCGCCTCCTCTACCGCCGAAATGTCATTCTTGGACTGATCGAAGATCAACGACGGCTTCAGTTGAGGGAGGGCGCGAATTTCGGACTGATCGTCGTCGGCGGCTCCTCAATCGACGATTCGGTTGCAGCGGCAATTAAGCGAGTCGTCGACGACACGGCAAAGTTGGGCCGGCTGGACGCGCATCACCTAATCGTGCTGCTGCCCGATACCACCGGTTCCAGAACAAAATCGGCAATGAAACAGATCCTTTCATTGGAGCTGCCTGCGGAAATCGTGGAGCTCGCTGCGTCCGCCAACGTAGAACGAGAGCTCGACGGTGTCGCCGGTCGCATGTACCAGAATGTCTGACTATCTCCACTGGTTTTGGACGACTTTTGATCCCTTTTATGTGACGGCGGCGATGGGATCCGCTTTCAGCTTGATTAACGGATCGTCGTTGCTCTTTTGGGGATTACTCTACGGTCTCGTGCGCTTCACCGTTCCGGAGTACGTGGCCGGAATAGCCTACATTTTTAATCGTAAAGCCTTCGCCACGCCGGCCTTGCAGAGGTACGCGGCTGCCCCTCCGCTCGTGTCCGTCATCATCGCCGGCCGGAACCCCGGCGCGAGCATCGTCAGAACGATCCAGTCGGTTCTTGACAACGACTATCAGAATGTCGAGGTCATCTTTGCCGACGATCACTCGACGGATAATAGCGTCGCCTTGGCCCGAGCCTTCGAACGTACCGGGCGCGTCCGCGTCTTCGCCAATGCGAATCACTCCGGAAAGCCTGCAAACCTCAATTTGGCGCTGATGTTCGCGAGAGGTGAATTCATCTTCACACTCGATGCGGATTCGAACGTTTATCCCGATACGATCCACCAGGCGCTACCATACTTCGAAGATCCGCGAGTCGGCGCGGTGGCACTCGGCATCTATGTCCGCAATAAGACGGCGAGCTTGATGACCCGGTTTCAGTGCATCGAATACCCGCTGACCTATACGTTGATGCAGGTTTGGCGCGACAAAATCAATTTTCTGTCGATCCTGCCGGGCATGGGTTCGATGTTTCGCGCGTCGGCGCTCAGGGGGCTCGGCGGCTACGACATGGGCCTGGGCGACGACACGGACATGACTTTGCGCCTGCGCAAGGCGGGCTGGCGTCTCCGCATGGCGCTTCGGGCGCGAATTTCGACCGACGTCCCGGTCTCGCTGGACCACCTCCTGCGTCAGCGGTCACGCTGGACGCGCAATATGGTCAAAATGCGGTTGCGAAAACACCGCGACATGGCAACGTTTCGGTACGGTTTCACCAACGCTATGCTGTTTTACGACAACGTCGTCGATCGCGTGATCCATCCAGTCTTCACGTTAGGCTTGTTGTTGTACGCCAATTTCATTCTTGGGAAAGATGACGCGATCGTCATCGGCGGCTTGTACACGGCGACGACGATATTGCTGATCATAAAAATGCTGATCGTTTCTGATATGATCGGCGAGCCGCCCGCAGGCTCATACTGGTTAGCGCCGCTTTATGCGTTCTATCGCGTCCCGCTCTTGTTCAACCAAGTCTTCCAGGTCGTGCGCGAGCTGCTTTTCATCAAGCCGTGGCACCCCTATGTGCCACGCCGCATCTGGGATCAAATTCCGCACCACTGACGGCGCAGCAATCTACGCCAATGCGTAGCGTGCGATCGGGTCGATCTCCAGGTTGACGCGCTCGCCCGGCCGGCGCTTGCCGAGGGTGGTATGCGCGATCGTTTCCGGCACGAGGGCGATCTCAAAGCGTCCGTCCGCAACGCCGGCAATCGTGACCGAAACGCCGTCGAGCGCAACGTAGCCCTTCTCGACCAAGTACCGGCGCAAGCCGTCTGGGACCCCAACGAACAGCCGCTCACCGAGACCCTCCGGCTTTCGCTCGAGCACTTCTGCCGTCGCATCGACGTGGCCATAGACGAGATGGCCGCCGAGGCGGTCGCCGAGCCGCAGCGACAGCTCGACGTTGACAGCATCCCCTTCGCCGAGAGCACCGAGATTCGAGCGTGCCAACGTCTCGGGCACAAGATCGAACGCAATTCGTTCTTTGCCGGCGGAGACGACGGTCAGACAGACACCGTTGACTGCGATCGAATCCAGCGGCTGCACGCCGTCGCGGATCGCATCCGGGGCAAGGACGACGAGCTTGCGCCCACCATGGTGCTCGTCGTTGGCAACAACGGAACCCCGATGCTCGATAAGACCACTAAACATCGCTGGGGAGCTTCGCCACGAGCCACAAATCTTCTCCGGTGCGCTCGACGATCTCGAAGTGCCATCCACGAAGCGCCACGTCGGCGCCTCGGGCCAATGCCGGGACCGCCTCTTCGCCTGCGAGCAGCACCGGCGCCACGATCCAGATAAGACGGTCGACCAGGCGCTGCGCGAGTAGACCGGCCGCAAACGTCGGGCCGCCTTCGCAGAGCACGCTCGCGATG
Organism: Vulcanimicrobiaceae bacterium; assembly: GCA_050733775.1. Classification (GTDB taxonomy): domain Bacteria; phylum Vulcanimicrobiota; class Vulcanimicrobiia; order Vulcanimicrobiales; family Vulcanimicrobiaceae; genus JAFAMS01. Next base: position 8,422 of record JBOHTT010000146.1, on the reverse strand, counting down.
CCGGCCTCTTTGAGAGCGATCAGCGCTGCGCTCAAATCGAGACGCTCGCCGTCCCCGGCGAAGATACAGTCCGCGACGCGCTCGAGCGAGGCGAAGCGGTCGCGCACGCCGCCCGGAGCAACAACGATCGTTCGCGCGTAACCCGGCTCCGCTTTAAAGATGCGTGCGCCCGGAGGAACGGGTGCATCCTCACAGACGACAATGCGAACGTAGGGACGACGACGTCCGTACGCCGGCCGAACGGTGAGCTGAGGATCGTCGACGCGTACCGTCCCGGCACCGACCATCACGGCGTCGTGCGCGATGCGAAGCTCGCGCACGCGCTCGCGCACCGCTTCACCGGTGAGCCAATGGCGGCCGGGTTGCGGCGCGACGTAGCCGTCCAGTGACGCAGCCATCTTGAGCGTAACGTACGGACGCGCCGTGCGAATCGCGACGGCAAAGCTCTCAATGATTCGCTGCGACCACGGGTCGGCGACGACGGCGACGTCTACACCGGCGTCGCGCAATCTTTCCAAACCTTTACCGTTCGTTTTCGGATTCGGATCTGAGGCGCCAATGATAACGCGTTTGACCCCGGCATCGATTATCGCATCGGTGCACGGGGGTGTCGCACCGTGGTGATTGCACGGTTCGAGCGAGACGTACAGCGTCGCACCCCGAACGTCGTGTCCTCGCGCACGTGCCTCATGGAGCGCTTCAACCTCGGCGTGCGGTGCGCCACGGACGCGATGATAGCCTTCGCCCAGCGTCGTTTCGCCCCGAACGATTACCGCTCCGACGCACGGGTTAGGCGACGTACTCCCCACACCTCGCAACGCCAGCTCGCATGCCCGCGCGAGATAAATAGCGCGGGCGCCAGTTTTAATGTCCTCGCTCACACTCGGGCGTTCCGCCGATTTCTACCATACGCCCCCGAAGGTAGCCGCTATTTGCGGCAGAAATGTGAAGCGGGGCGTAGTGGCCCCATTTTCGTGCGCAAGTCGCCGTTACATGGTCGCGCCGTTGCCGTAGTTGTAAGACAACTTCCGCAATGCGCTTTCTTATTCATTGTTGAGAGGGTAGTCCGATGCGGTTCACAGTTCTCATTCGTTTGGGCGCAGCGCTCGGAACGGTGTTTTTGCTCACGCGCTGCCACGGCGTCGGCTCCAGCCTTCCATCCAACTCGGTTTCGACCGCAACGAGCACCATGGGCAACGCAACGTTTTCCGTGAGCCCCGCCGCCGGCGTGCAGTCGCTCGTGATTAGCCTGGCACAGGTCAACGGCGCGGTGCCGAGCACCAAAAGTGCAGCATTCACCATGAATTTGACGGCTGGGACGCGAGGCTGCACCGCCGTCGGCGAAACGCTCTCGTGCGCGGCAACGGTCCCTGCGCCGATCGGCAACGACGTATTCACCATCACGACCTATTCCGGACAGAACGGTACGGGATCGGTGGTGGCTACGACGCAGGCCAGCTCGACGATCGCCGCGACCGGCAAGCAGAACTGCGTGCAGCTGACTCCCGGCCAGGGTGGATCAACCCACGGAGCGTCGATCTAAGATGCGTCCTGCGTCGTTGACTATCGCCGCGTTAATGCTGGCGCTCGTGCTTTCGTCGGCCGTTCCCTCGCGTGCCGCGAGCACGTCGACGTGGCCGATGTTTGGCGGGACTAACACCCATACGTTCCGTTCGACCGATTCCGCGATTAGCAGCGGCAGCGCCGCGAGCATGGGCGTCAAGTGGATGGCCAATCTCTTCAGCGCCGATCTTGGCTCGCCGGTCGTAGCGTATAATGCTACGCTTCAGAAAACTGTCGTGTACGTCGGCAACGAGCGCGCAGACGTCTTCGCACTCGACGCGGCGACGGGTCAGGTGCTCTGGAGCACGAACGTCGGCTTGAACGACAAGCTGCGAGCGACGCCGGCCGTTGCACCCGACGGTTCAGTATGGGTTGGTACGAACTTTTCAGCGACGCTCTACAAGCTGGACGGTGCGACGGGCAGCATCCTCTGCTCCGCGAAAAGCCTCGATAACCTGCCGATCATGGGCAGTCCGATGGTGGCGACACCGCCGGGTGGCTCGACTTCCGTCTACTGGGATTCGATCGACGGAACTCCGGTGAGCGTCAACGGCCCAATCGTGTCCACGAGTGAGGCCGGCTGCGGCACGCAGTTCGCCTTCACGAAATACCGCTCAGGTCACGGCGGCCCGTGGACGACGCCGGCGTATGCCGTCAGCGCGAAGGGCGAGCCGCTGGTGTTCACGGGTACGGCCGACACCGATTCGACCGAATACGCAATTGACGCCAATACCGGCGCGCTCGTTTGGCAGTACGCGGTCTACGATCCAAAAGATTACGATATCGGTGACGCCGCGTCATTGTCTCTGCCCGGGCAAAACAGTTTTCCCGACGGCGTCGTGTACGTGAATAGTAAGTACGCAATTGAATACGCGCTCGATCTGACGACCGGTGCACTTCTTTGGCAGTTCGATTTCTATCCAACGGGCTGGACGGGTTTGCGAAATACGATCTCGAGCGCCGCGCTCGATGGCAATCAGCTCGTTGTCGGGTACATCCTCGGCGTTTACTCATTGAACGCGACGACCGGCGGAGTGCTCTGGAAGTACTCGACGCCCGCCGAAGTGGCCTCATCTCCAGCCATCGTCGGCCCTTCCGGTAGCGAGGTCGTCGCATTCGCAGACTATACCGGAACCTTCCGCGTGCTCTCGCTCTCGAGCGGCTCGCAGTTGTATTCGTACAAAACCGGCGGCTACATCACGGCTTCCCCCGCAGTTGCGAACGGGACGATCTTTATCAGCTCGAGCGATGGTTTTCTTTACGCGTTTCAAGTCAACGGCGGAAACGCCGCTGCGCCGACGACCCAGATAACGGGGCCGGCAAATCCATCATCAGTGCCGAATCCGAACGGCAATCTCACAATCACCGGCACGTCGTCGGATCAAAAAGGCGTCGCCGGCGTCGAGATCGCGGTCCAAGCCGGTGGCTCCTCCGGATCTTGGTATAACGCTTCGACCGGAACGTACGGCTCGGCGCCTTTTAGGAACCCGGCTACGCTCGCGACTCCCGGGGCGACAAATTCAACGTGGTCCTTCGCGCTCCCGATCCCGGCCGCCGGTGGCGCGTATGAAGTATTCGCGAACACCGTGAATACTTCAAATATCGTCGATCGCGGCACGACGCTGACCGCGAGCGTCAAACCCAGTACGAACGAGCCGACACTGAAAGTTTCGGCGGGGTTCGTCGCGCCGGGTGGCGCGTTTACATCGAGCGGCAATGCGTTCAAGCCGGGCGAGCAGGTCGTATTTACGCTGTTCGGTTCGACCGTCGCGACGGCGACCGTCGGCGCGACCGGCAACGTTCCGCAAACGACAATCGTCGTGCCCCGAACCGCGACGTTCGGGCTCACGACGCTGACGGCGACAGGACAAACATCAGGCAAGCAGTCCAGCGCCACGTTCACGATCAGCAACGAGTGGACGCAGTTCGGCTACACTTCCGACCGCGTGTCCAGTGAGCCGAGCGATCCGATCATCGCGCAAACCATCGACGTCGGCGCCAATACGGTGCTGGGCACGAGCTGGGTCTACGCCACCGGCGCGCCGGTAAATACCTCGCCTGCAGTGGTCCAGCACGTCGTGTATGTCGGCAACGATGCCGGCACGTTATTGGCGCTAAGCACGCAGACGGGAGCGCCCGTGTGGCAATACACGATTTCGTCCCATGCGCCAATTCGCTCCTCGCCGGCGATCGACCCCAAAGGCTTGGTTATCTTTGGTGCGAACGACGGCCGCCTCTACATCCTGAGCGCGACCGGCAGTCTCGTGCAAACCGTGGCTTTGAGCGGTAACCTCGGAGCGCCGGCGGTCGCCGCCGGCAACATCATCGTTGCTTCCGATAACGGAACGATCTATTCGCTATCCGATCCGTCCGGCGCGATCAATTGGTCGGCAAATACCGGTGCACCCGTGCATTCGATACCGTCGTACGATGCGAAAGGCGGCCTGATCGTCGTTGGCGACGACAGCGGAGGGATTACTGCATTCAACTCCGGCACCGGCGTGCAACGCTGGCGCGTGGCGACGGGCGGGGCCGTTACCGCCAGCGCGATGATCAGCAACAATACGGTGTACGTTGGTTCCGGTGACGGCAAATTATACGCGCTTTCCGAAGCAACCGGAGCGCAGCTATGGACGTTCACAGCGGACTCCGGCATCCAATCGGTCGGTTTCGTTGGCGGCGCCGCCAATATCTCGTTCGGCACCGCCAAAGGATCGATGTATCAAGTGACACCCAGCGGCAGCCAACTCTTCCATCAACAGGGCAAGTATGGAAACACAGCGATCCTCGGTGTATCGGGCGTCGAGCAAAATGTCTTCGGCGTGACCTCCGGCGGGCTGATCGGTCTGACGCGCGAGGAAGGGAAGCTCGCACTGGCTCCGTGGACGTTTCAAACCGGTGCCGGGCTGACATCGTCGCCGGCGATCATCGACGGCACAGTCTATCTGGGTGCCGGAGATGGAAACGTTTACGCGTTCAGTCCCAACGGCCGGACGCCGCAGTCGATCGTCCGGGCCGGCTCGACGGTCATTAAGATAACGAGTGGTTGCCCGACGCAACCATGACCCGGCTCGCTGCATTGCTTCTTCTTCCGATGCTGCTCGCGGCGGCTCCGACTCCGCCTGCGCAGTTGCATTGGATCATCAGCCAAAGCGGCATCTCACGCCTCGGATCGGTGCTCGCGCCAAACGACTTACGTGAGTTCTTCGACAATCCGAACACGTACGTAATCGTCAACACGCCGAAGAAAGGCGACCCGCTTCCGCACGCAAAGCACGTCGCGTTTTATCGTGACGAAATGCTCATGGTGCGGGATCTCGCGTCAGGGAAGCTCGCGAAGTTTGACGGCGTGTTGTACGACGATGAAGCCTACAACGAACCGGGAAACACGACACCGGAGGACCAGAAAGAGAATCCCTTACCGTATGTCAGGGATGCAGCGAAGGTTCTCCACGCCGCCGGCAAGCAGTTCTTATATACGATCGGTTTCGCGGTTGGGCCCAAAGGTCAGTTCTGGAATGCCACCTTGCCGAGCGTCTCGCCGTATCCGGACGTCATCGACTTTCAAACGCAGGCGGCTGAGGGCACGCCACGTTTCGCAAGACAAGTCGAGCACTTGTCGCGCGTGTACCGCGCCAACGGCGGACACCTGATGTTGGTCGGCTTGGCCGTCGCCCCTAAAGGACGCGACAAGAGCGCCCAAGACATCCGCGGTGCCTATGACGCAGCGCTCGCGAATCGGCCGCCCGTCGACGGTTTTTGGCTTAATATTGCGGTGAAGAGTGCGAGCTGCACGGGCTGCGCCGAAGGCTCCGACGTTCGTCCGGGCGCCGATTTCCTACGCTCGATCCGCTAGCGAGTCCGTAAAAAAACTGCGAGGTCAAACGCCGGCGGCTCACTGGAGGTGCGGGCGGGGCATCGACGGGTGGAAGTAAGGCGTATTTATCAAGGCCCGAAACGCATTGAGCCCTGCGCTGTCAAAGGACCAATTGTATCCGGAAGTTGGTACATCTTGATCGAAGTATAGCCAGGCCTTTATGCCGACATCTGCCAGCGATCCGCCCGGTTGAAGCGCGCGCCCTAGATCGGAAATAAACTGTGCTTGCGTTTGCGTGTAAGCTTGGCAGTGGCGGGAGCGAGATTCAGAGTTGCATTCAGCCGTTTCTGCAATAATAAGCGGCTTGTGGAATTGCTTGAAGAATCCTACGTGTTGAAAAGTGTAGTTAAACCCGCCTCCTCCGGGCGCCTTATCGTAGGTATCAGCACAGGTCCAATCAACGTAAGCATCGCCGGGATAAAAACCGCGTAGGAGCTCGTCGCCTCCGAACCTCCGCCACGTCGCCGGTCCTACCGCTGGGCACCATAACCACGTGACGTGCGTTGCGCCTTGCGCCACCAGATACGTAACGACATGGCGATACGCCGCGATGAACTCCTGCTGCATCTGAGCGACGGACTCGGGCATCGAATAGCAATTATTCTTATTCGGATGTCCTCGTGGATTACCGATATTTTCATTGAACTCGTGAAATGGACGAATCATCAGCCAGGGAGTTTCGGGAAACTGTGCCGCGTAAGCTTTCAGCGCTGCGGCATCCCGCCGAAGGGCCGCGTCTTCACTGCCGGCTGCAATGGCCGCAAACGTGACGCGGCCTCCGCCCGCCGGCGTGCCATTACCGTTGCACCCGAGCGACACGACCGGAATGGTTCCCGCCGCGCTCAGTGGCGTTGTTTTGCCGTCGCTTAAAATTTCCGGAAGATTGTTGATTGTGTATTGTCGATCGCAGAACTGCATCGTCTGGCCAACCGCGCGACTGACGTCGCTGCACGAGCCTTCATTGCTTCTCTCGCCACCACCAATCCCGGTGTATATTCCGCTGGCGGGAGGTTGTATGACCCAATGTTTGAGCTCGGGCGTTTGCGCGCTTGAAACGCCGCCCGACGTCAATATGAAACTGATGAAGATGAGGATGCCTCGCATATCCTAGCCCTCCCGATGGGCTCAAGTTTCGAGGCTACTTATTGGACGGGGGAACAGCTCCCGTTAACGCGCACGACCACGCTTCCAAGCTGCACGGTCGTCTGGGGCGGTGGCGTGTATCCCAAGGGTGTGAAAGCGTAGAAATCGCCGTTCTGGAGACCCGCGTAGATCATGGCATCCAAGATGACGGGGCTAACGCCCGGTCCAAATGTGCTGCCCGTGGCGAAATGCCACCCGCCGTCGTTCGTGCGAAGCAACTCGAGATTCCCATTGGTGACGCTGCCGAACTCATCGGTTCCAGCGCCTGCTAAACCGGCGATCGACCCGGGGCCGTACGACCTCTGGAAATAGACGCTTCCCGAAGCGGTGACGTCATACAATGTGCCGCCTGCGGTGCCGAAGGCCGGACCGTTGCCGTTGGTATCGACGGCGGTCACCGGATGTCCGTCTCCGGCCAGCTTCCACAGCAACGAACCGGTGTTCTCGGTGTAGGCATAGACGTAACCGTCACTCGATCCAACGTACACGTGGCTGGCCGCTGCCGATATCGCCAGGCCGTTAATGGTACCGCCGGTTGCGGCGGTCCACCTTACGGCGCCGGTGCCCGAGTTGTACGCGATCACGTTGCCGTTACTCGTGCCGACAATGACGACCCCTGCCTTCGCGTCATAGGCGGCTGCTGACGTTACCGCGGATCCGGCGTTTGCCGACCAATTCGTCGTCCACCCCGGATCGCTGAGCGAATAGACTGCGCCGCTGTTCGAGGCAACGACGATCGTCCCGTTGGCGTATGCGGGTGCGCCTAGGCTTCCGCCGAGCGCAACTGTTGTAGCTGCTTGGCCGCTGCTGTTGAGGACATACAGGTTACCATCGTTTGCACCGAAGATGATCTGCCCAGTCGAATCGACGGCCGGAGAAGACCGTATCGGCGCTCCCGAAGGAATCCTGTAAGTCCAGACGGGCGAACCGGTCGCGGTGCGAACTGCGCTCAAGGTGCCGCTGTCGTTGCCAAAGTACGCGATGCCATTGACGACGGCCGGCGACGTGTTGATTGCCGCGCCTGAGGAGTAGATCCAATAAGGGTTGAGGATAGACGCGCCGGCGAAAATCGTGTGCGCGATAACCTCATCGTTTGGCTCTTGCGCAGTTCGCAACGCGCTGTACCCATATTGCGTCCACTCGTTGGTCACGAAGACGATCGCGCTCGCCGACTTTCCTGACGTATTTCCCGTCAGCGTAAGCGCCGTCGAACCAAACGTCGCGGTGCTGGGCATTTGGATGGCCGTCTTGGGAACGTTGCCCTTCGTGCCGACAGTTGCCGTCGCGACGGTATTTCCGAGCAGCGTAAATGTTACGGTCTCGCCGGGTTTGAACGCGTTGCCGGTCCCAGAGAACGTGCTCCCCGGCGGCGTGTCCGTCGTCGAGACATGGACGGTAGGCTCGTTCATGCTGGGCGACACGGTGAAATATGCCACAGAACCCTTGTCGACGATATTCGCCCCATTGACGGTGTTGGCGAACACCTCATATGCGCCGCCGGACGCGGGGAGAGGAACAGAGTATGTCCACGCGGTGCTGGATGCACCGGGGCTCGCAAGCGTCGCGGTATTTCGAAACGGCGCGAGGCCCCACGTGTTCGTGGCGGCATTATACCAGGGCCCAGTCGCCCCGCCCGATTGGATCGCGACCTCAACAGCCTTGACGCTCGAACCATCGGTAGAGCTTCCAGTGATGGTGAAGGAGCCATCAGGGTTTGCAACTTGTGAGCCATTGGCGGGCGAAGCTATCGTTTCTGAAGGCTTCGTCCCATTGCCGCCTCGAGGCGCAAACGCATAGAGAAATCCATCACCCGAACTGATGTAAATTGTGCCGTTATAT
>JBOHTT010000145.1:0-16151 GCA_050733775.1 Vulcanimicrobiaceae bacterium | reverse complement strand
GACATAGAGCGGTTGATAGCGGAATTGCAGAAGGCGGAGAAAGCGCGCCTCTTGGCCGGCTCGGCGGCATGACCGTCGCCACCGCGCTCGCGGTCGGCATCATGCGGTTGCGTTCGCAGGGTGCGGCCGCAGGCGTTCACGCGTCCGCCGCCGCGGATGCGCGGCTGCTTCTTTCGGAAATCGTCGGGCGAGATCGCGACTGGTTGATCGCGCACGCCGGCAACGAATTGGATGTCGAGGACCTCCAGACGTTCGGAATGCTTCTGGAAGAACGCATGCGCGGCGTCCCGGTCGCTTACCTCACCCACGGCTGCGGTTTTTACGGTCGCGAATTTTACGTCGACGAGCGGGTGCTCGTACCGCGACCCGAGACGGAGAATCTGCTCGAAGCTGCGCTTGCCGATTTGCGTGTGCGGGCTAGCGACGGCGAGGGACTGTCGGCGCTCGACGTCGGCACCGGCTGCGGTGCACTCGCGATCACCCTGGCTGCGGAACTTCCAAAACTCACGGTGACTGCCACGGACGTCGCGAGCGACGCCATCGACGTCGCAAAGCTCAACGCAGGTTCGCACGACGTTGCAGAGCGCATTTCGTTCGCATTTTGCGATACGGCTACCGCGCTGGGGGGACGCAAGTTTGATTGCATCGTGGCCAACTTGCCGTACATTCCGAGTGGCGACATTCCAATGCCGCCCGATCCGGTCGGGTTCGAACCGCGCATCGCGCTCGACGGCGGCCACGACGGACTCGATGTGTACCGCCGCCTCGCGCTACAGCTTGGGGACCTCATGGCGTCGGGCGCGGGCGCGTACTTTGAAGCGGCACCGCCGACGATCGAAGGTTTGGCAGAGCTTATCCATCGCGCGCTCCCGCGAGCGACGGTAAGGACTCTGAAGGATTACGCTGGACTCAACCGTTTCGTCGCAGTCAACGCGTCGTGAGCGCGCGCGAGCGCTGCACCCGCGCCGAGCGCGCGCAGCTTCGCGTATGCGACGTCGCGCGCCATCGGTGCCATGCCGCAATTGGTCGAGCACCAGATGCGCTGCTGCGGAATATGACGCTCCGCGAGACGAATCGTCGCGACGACGTCTTCAGGAGATTCGACGTCGTCGCTCGCCACATCGATTACGCCGATCGCGGCGTCTTTGTTCTTGAGCAGTCCGAGCACGTCGGGCGGCACTCGCGAGCCGGCCAGCTCGAGGGAGACTTGGTCGACGGCACTTTGAGATAGCATCGGGAAAAGGCGGGCGTACTGGTCCCACTCCTCGCCGAGGCCATGCTTCCACTCAATATTGGCTTTGATGCCGTAGCCGTAGCAAACGTGCACGGCCTTTCGGACGGGAACGCCGGCAGTCGCAGCGTCGAGTGCGGCGATACCCCAGTCCTCGACTTCGTCGAAGTAAACATTGAACGCGGGTTCGTCCAGCTGTACTGAGTCGACGCCTGCAGAGGCAAGCTCTTCGACTTCTTCGCGAATTACGCGCGCGAATGCAAACGCTGCCTTTTTGCGGTCGCGAAAATGCACGTCGTTGATGGTGTCGACGATCGTCATCGGACCGGGAATCGTTATCTTGAGCTCGCCGCTCGTCAGCGTGCGTGCGAAGCGTACTTCGTCGAGGTGGATTCCCGCGCGGCGGCGCGGCTGCGCCATGAGCGTCGGGCAATTCGCTTCGTAACGATCCGCGCGAATACCGCGGCGGACCATCTTGCCGAAGTCGACGCCACCCACTCCGTGGAGGAAACCGTGCACGAAGTGCTGCCGCGATTGCTCGCCGTCGGTAACGGCGTCGATGCCTGCGCGAAGCTGCTCGGCAACGGCAATGCGGGTCGCATCGTGCATTGCGGCGCGCAGCTCGTCACCGGAGAGGCGCCAATCGGGCCACAGCCGCTCGGGCTCCGCAAGCCACGCGGGCTTCGGAAGACTGCCCGCGATCGTCGTTGGATAGGGTCGGTGCATGCAGGCGCCTTTCGGCAGGCGAAGGCCCGGGGCCGCTTGGGCGCGAACATTTGCATCCCGTAATGGCGAAATACATCTTCTTTACCGGCGGCGTCGTGAGCTCGCTGGGGAAGGGGATAACGGCGGCCTCGCTCGGGCGTCTGCTCAAAGCCCGCGGCCTCACCGTCTCGATCCTGAAGCTGGATCCGTACATCAACGTCGACGCCGGCACGATGAATCCGTACCAGCACGGCGAGGTCTTCGTTACCGAGGACGGAGCGGAAACGGATCTCGATCTTGGCCATTACGAGCGATTTATTGACGAGAACCTGACGCGCCGCAATAACGTGACGACGGGCCAGATCTACCAGTCGGTGATCGAGAAAGAGCGTCGCGGCGACTATCTGGGCGCCACCGTGCAAGTCATCCCGCACATCACCAACGAGATCAAGGCGATGATTAGGCGCGTCGCCGAGACCCAAGTGGCCGACGTGTATATCATCGAAGTCGGTGGCACCGTCGGTGACATCGAATCGTTGCCGTTCTTAGAAGCCATCCGTCAGATTCGTCACGACGTCGGGGACGAGAACGTCATGTACGTTCACCTCACGCTATTGCCGCATCTCGGCGCGGCGGACGAGCTCAAGACAAAACCGACGCAGCACTCCGTGCGCGAATTGCGCGGCATCGGCATATCGCCGGACGCGATCGTCGTACGAACCAGCTCTCATCATCGCATCACGAGCGACCTGAAAGAGAAGATCGCGCTGTTTTGCGGTGTCCCTGCCCACGCCGTCGTGGGCAACGTCGACGCGTCCAGTATTTACAAAGTTCCGCTGAACCTGGAAGCAGAGGGTTTAGCGGAAGCCGTCGTCCAGAAGTTGGACCTGCCAGTGAACAAGAGCGCAGACCTCGAGGACTGGGCGGCGATGGTGGAGCGCGTCGATCGTCCGCAACATCGCATCCGCATCGCTTTGGTGGGCAAGTACGTCGAGCTGAAAGACGCATACATTTCGATCAACGAGGCGCTGCATCACGCCGGCATTTTCCACGACGCTGCAATCGACATCGTCCGCGTCGACTCGGAAACGATCGAAGAGCAAGGCCTGCGCGTGCTGGACGGCGCTGCCGGAATCTTGGTTGCGCCCGGATTCGGCGCACGCGGAGTCAAGGGAAAGCTGCGAGCCATTCAGTATGCGCGGGAGAACAAAATCCCGTTTCTCGGCATCTGCTACGGCATGCAGCTAGCCTGCGTGGAATTCGCTCGAAACGTGTGCGGGCTCGAGGATGCGATGACGACGGAAGTGGACGAGACGACGCCCAACAACGTCATCGACTTCCTGCCGGATCAACGCAATCTCGATTTCAAAGGCGGCACGATGCGCCTTGGTGCATACGACTGCGTTCTCGAAGAGGGATCGCTTGCTGCGAAAGCCTACGGCGGCCTGGAGATCAGCGAGCGGCACCGCCATCGCTACGAGTTCAACAACAAGTACAAGTCGCTCTTCGAAGAGCATCGCATGGTGTTCTCGGGCCACCATATCGTCGGCCGCACGACGCTGGTAGAGGTGATCGAGCTTCCCGTTAGCATGCATCCGTGGTTCGTCGGAACGCAGGCGCATCCGGAATTCAAGTCGCGGGCCACGCGCCCGTCACCGCTCTACCGGGATTTCGTCGGCGCGGCGCTCGCGCACAGTCCACGGCCGGCTGCGGTCGGCGCGCAATTGACGCACTCCTGAAGCTCGGCCAGATCACCGTCGTCATCCTTACCCTCGACGAGGAGCGCGCGCTGCCTCACGCCTTGGCGTCGTTGCCACCGGGGCCACGCGTGCTCGTCGTGGACGCGGGTTCGCGGGACGCGACGGTCGAGATCGCGCGTGCGTCCGGTGCGACCGTGATCGAACGCGCGTGGACGGATTTTGTCGACGCACGCCGCTTCGCAGCCGCTGCCGTCGAAACGCCGTGGACGTTCATGCTCGATGCGGACGAGCGCCTCGACGCAACGCTACGAACTGCACTCTATGCGGCCGATCCCGGTCGTGAGGATGTGGACGCGTATCGCATCCGCCGCATCACGCGTTTCTGCGGCGCGCCGGTACACGCACTCGGTTGGTCGAACGAGCGCCTGGTGCGCATCTTTCGTACCGGACACGCGGATTTGCGCGCACACCCAGCAGCGGGCGGCGCGGCCGCGCTGCACGAACGCTGGGAATCGCGCGGGAACGTCGGCGAGATGGAAGGCTTGCTCTTTCACGACTCCTACCCTGATCGCGCCGCGTACCGCCGAAAGTTTTCCCGCTACACGTCGCTTGAGGCCGAAGGTCTCCCGCCGAGTCGCGTCGCTCTCGCGCTCAGCGCGGCGCTCGCGGTACCGCGCTTCTTGTGGTTCCTCGGCCCGCGCGGTGGATTGCGCGCAGGATGGCGCGGCATCTACCTCGCCTTCTGGTCTGCACTCTATCCCGTCACCGTCAAACGGAAGGCACTGCGGCGAGACGCGAGCGACGCGTGATGCGGCTCGACGTCGCTTACGATTCGCGCCGTACGAGTCATATGTCGGTCGGAATGCAGCAGTATGCGTTCGAGCTGCAGGCACGAATGCGGCGTATTGCCGCGGACTTGTCGTTCGAGACGTTCGGGAAAGGCGACAACTTCGATTGGGGCGAGCAGATCGCGATGCCGCTCTGGATTCGCAAAGCGGCACCGCGGCTCGTGCATTTCCCTTCACCCTATGCGCCCACCGTCGTGCCGGCACCGTACGTCGTGACGATCCACGACTTGATCGATTTGCACTATCCCCAGTGGACGAAGCCGAATGCGCGGTGGTATTACCAGGTCGTCGTGCGGCGCCTCGCGCGCCGCGCGCGGTGTGTCATTACCGACGACGATGGAACGGCGGACGATATCGCTCGCTTCTACGGAGTCGCTCGCGAGCGAGTTGCCGTCATTCCGCTCGGCATCGAAGCCTCGGGCGTGCGGCCCGCGGTGCATCCCCGACCGTACGCGATTTATGCCGGCAACCGGCGCTCGCACAAAGACTTGCCGACGCTGGTCGAAGCTTGGCGTCGAGTCGATGCGGCGCGTCCGCTCGATCTCGTGCTCACCGGTGAACCGGACGTGCAGCTCGCCGACGCACGTCGTGAGGGCGGTCGCATCGTGTTCTTGGGTAATCTCGAGCACGGCGACGTCTTGCGCTGGATCGCAGGCGCCGCCATGCTCACGCACGCTGCGCTGCGCGAGGGCTTCGGGTTGCCGTTGCTCGAGGCGGCGAAGCTTGGGACACCCGTCGTGGCGTGCGGCAGCGCCGTGCCGGTGCCGCTTCGCGAGGCGGTGCGTACGTTTCCGGCCGGCGATGCGGCGGCCATGACGCGCGCAATCGAAGAAACGCTCGACGATCGCAGCGGCGAGCTGGTTCGCAAGGCGCGCCTTGTGGCCGATGCCCTGACGTGGGATCGCTGCGTGCAGCGTACGGTCGAGGTGTACCGGCGCTTCTTATGATCGACGTACTTCTGGACGCGCGCGAGACGCGGCGCATGTCGGCCGGAATGCGCATCTACGTGCGCGAGCTCGCCGAGCGGCTGCCCTTAGTCGCTCCCGATATCCAAATGCGTACGGTTACGGGCGGCGACGTCTTTTCGTTCACGGAGCAGGTGGAGCTGCCGTTTGCATCGCGCCATGCAGACGTGGTGCATTTTCCGACAATCTTTGCGCCCGTCATGCTGCCGCGTAGGTACGTCGTCACGGTTCACGATTTGATTCACATGCGATGGCCGGAGCTATTTTCGCGAACGACGGCCGTGTACTACAAGCTATTCGTTCGCCGGCTGTTGAAAGGCGCCGCACGCGTGGTCGTCGGCGACGAACGCACGGTGGTAGATTGCGAGCGGTTTTTTCATATCTCGCCCGACCGCGTGCGCGTCGTGCCGCTCGGCTACGACCCGGCGCTGCTCGCGAATCCGGCGCGGCATTCTGATCGTCCCTACGTGCTCTACGTCGGCAACCATCGCCCCCATAAGAACCTGAGCGCGCTGCTCGCTGCATGGGAACGCCTTCCCGCCGGCATCGCGCTGGATCTCGCACTGACCGGCGAAGACGATATGCATGCTGCTCGGCGGCATCGCGATCGAGGCCTAATCTTCTTGGGCGATTTGTCTCCTGCAGAAGTCGGCGCGGCGATTTCGGGTGCGACGGCCCTCGTGCAGCCGTCGCTCGCCGAAGGTTTCGGATTGCCGGTACTCGAGGCGCTCGTTCGCGGAGTCCCCGTGATTGCTGCGGAAGAAGCCTTCCCGCAAATGTTTGCTCCCTACGTGCTGCGCTTTGCGCCGCGAGACATCGATGCGCTTGCCGTCTTATTGGAAGAGGCTGCGAACGCGCCGCAGCGTCTGCGCGCACAGGCGACCGAAGGAACGGGCATCGCGCGAACGTACACGTGGGATCGATTTGCAACGACGATCGCGGGGGTGTATCGCGAAGCCGCCGAGGCCCGCGCGTGAATACTCGCGCAATCGTTGCGGCGATCGCCGGGGTCGCAGTGTGCTGGAGGCTTGCGATTGCCGCGACGCCGGTTGACCCTTGTGGCGCTGCCGGCAGCGACCGGCGCATCTGCATCGCCGGCACATTGACGGCCGTCGACATGCTGTCGGAGCCGCCGTCGCTCACGGTGACCTATCGCGGCTCGGTGCGAACCGTCGCGGTCAATTCGGCAGCGAAGATCGTGCTCGAGGACGTCGTTGCCCGAACGCAGCAGCGCGCCAAGCTGGAAGATCTGCACGTCGGAGACGCGCTGGCGGTGACGATCAATCGCGACGGAACGGTCGTTTCCATCGAAGATCGCTTCGGCACGCGTGTCGGAAAGATCGCTGCGGTGTCCACATCGGCAATCGTCCTGGAAGGTGGTCGCGTGCTGACGCCGGACCGTACCACGACGATCGTTTTAGACGGCGAATCCGCGAACATGGCCGACTTGCATGTCGGCGACACGGTCACGCAACGCATGAATCCACAAACCGGCGAGACGCACGAAATCATCGCCGTGCGCGACGCTACGCCTGCTCCGGCGTCATCGTCGAGCTCGGCCGCGCCAAAAATCGAGTCGTTCAGCGCCGAGCCGTTGCGGCCGCTGCGCATCGGCGACAAATTCACATTCGCGCTGAAAGGCGCGCCCGGAGGGCATGCGACGTACGACATAGGCACGTTTCTTCTCGCGCAGCCGCTGCATGAGGGCCCGCCGGGGACCTACCGCGCGACGCTCGCCGTGACGCCTGGGATGAATTTCGCGCAAATGCCCGTGCGCGCGCACCTTGCCGTCGCCGGCGAGATCGCCGCCCTGCAGGCAGATAACAAGCTCTCTGCGGCGACGATTGCGCCGCAAATCACCGATGTCGCGCCGACGAGCGACCAAATCGTCAACAACAATATGCCGAGTATCTACGCCACGTTTGCCGCGCCGACGGACCTGGGCGTCGACCCAAAAACCGTGGTCCTGAAGGTGAACGGCAAGGACGTGAGCGGTTCGGTGACGAGAACGTCTTCGTTTGTGACGTACACGTGCGGAACGGCGCTCCCTGACGGTCCGGTCAGCGTTTCGGTTGCCGTTGCCGACTTTGCCGGCAACGAGACGTCGAGGACCTGGACGTTTACGATTCAAACGCGATGAGACGCTCGATTCTCGCCCTCCTAGCGGCGCTCTGCGTCGTGCTTCCGGCAGCCGGCTCGCCCCGGTTCGCGGCTGCAGCACCGCAAGCGCTGGTGTTCGCGCGCGTCAAAGACGCCGTCGACCTCGATCCGGCGGTCGCGACGGACGGCCTTTCGCTGAACGTTACCGCACTGATCTTGCAAGGACTGGTCGCATTCAAGCCGGGCACGTTCGAAGTCGTTCCGGCGGCCGCGGGCAGCTGGACGACGAGCCGCGACGGTAAGACGTGGACCTTTACGTTACGGCCGAACCTGAAGTTCAGCGACGGGACTGCGTTCGACGCCGAAGCGGTGAAGTTCAATTTCGACCGCTGGCGTTTATCGTCGAATCCATATCGAGGGAACTACCAGTTCTCATACTATGAAACGGAATTTGGCGGCTTCCCCGGTCTCATTGCGGACGTGCGGGTCGATTCGTCCTTGAAGCTGACGTTCAAATTAGCGCGAGCGTACGGGCCGTTCTTGCGCAATCTCGCGATGCCGTCGTTCGCGATCGGCTCCCCCTCTGCGATCAAAGCGGATATAATTGCCTTCGATCATCACCCAGTTGGGAGCGGACCGTACGAGCTTGCGGAATGGGTCCGCGACGATCACATCACGCTGCGCGCAAATCCCGCGTTCTCGCCACAACCCGCGTATCAGACGGTGATCATTCGAGACATCCCCGATCAAGCGACGAGCGTGCTCGAGCTGCAAAAAGGCGGCATCGACGGTCTCTCCGACCTGCGGCCCGACGATGCCAAGAATCTGGCGAAAAACAAGGCCATCAAGATTTATCGCCAACCCTCCAACAACGTTTCGTACCTCGCGATGAACATGGATAAGAAGCCATTCGGCGACCTTCGCGTGCGGCAGGCAATCGCGTACGCGATCGACATTCCCGCTATCGTGCGCGCGTTCTATCCGACCGGCGGCACCGTCGCGAATGAATGGCTGCCGCCTGCCATGCTAGGCGACAATCCGTCCGTGCGCGCATATCCGCACGATCCTGCAAAGGCGAAAAAGCTTCTCGCAGAGGCGGGCTTCCCACACGGCTTCAGCACCGAGCTATTCTACGGAACGGCACCGCGGCCGTACATGCCGGAGCCCGGACGCGTTGCGGAAGCGATTGCGGCCGATCTCAAGCAAGTTGGAATCAACGTGACGCTTTCGCCGTTCGAGTGGGCAGTGTATCTGAGCAAGATCAAGAACGGCGAGCACGCCATGTGCCTGATCGGGTGGACCGGCGACAACGGCGATCCGGACAATTTCCTTTATACGTTGCTCGACAAGGATTCGGCCGTAAAGGGCGGCCAGAACTATTCGTTCTGGCGGGACGAGCGCTTTCACGCATTGATGCTCGAGGGTCAAAGCACGTTGACGGAGAGCAAACGCGCGTCGATCTACGCGCGAGCCGTCAAACTCGTCCACGACGAGACTCCCGCGATACCGCTGGTACACACGACGGTTCCCTTTGCGATGAAGACCACCATCGGCGGCGTCATCCCGCGCCCCGATTCCGAGCTCAATTTCGAGCTGATGTATCCGCAGAAGTAATGACAGACGCGAGCGATTGCATCTTTTGCAAAATCGTCCGTAAGGAGATCCCCGCGCGCGAGGTAATGCGCGACGACCACGTCGTTGCGTTTCAGGATTTGAACCCGCAGGCGCCGTCTCACGTTCTCGTCGTGCCCGTCTTGCACGCCGAACATCTTTCCGAATTCAATGCGAAGGCGTCGGCGGAACAGAAAGCGCGGCTCTTGAGCGCGGCCGCCGAAGTGGGCGGCCGCTTTCAGAGAGAAGGCGCCGGTTACCGCGTCGTCGTGAACGAAGGCCCCGACGGCGGACAAACG
This sequence comes from Vulcanimicrobiaceae bacterium, assembly GCA_050733775.1. Taxonomy (GTDB): domain Bacteria; phylum Vulcanimicrobiota; class Vulcanimicrobiia; order Vulcanimicrobiales; family Vulcanimicrobiaceae; genus JAFAMS01. Next base: position 6,692 of record JBOHTT010000145.1, on the reverse strand, counting down.
GTGAGCCATCTGCATTTGCACGTTTTGGCGGGCCGGCACATGACGTGGCCACCGGGTTGATGCGAATTTGACGCATTTCCGATGAGCTTGTATACTGACCGTTTGAAACTAGGCCCGCTTTTGGCGTGCCGGAAGAAGGGAGGGTTGTTCATGGAAGTTCGCGTTGCGCCCGGTGAAACGATCGAGAGCGCGTTGCGGCGCTTCAAGAAAGCCACCCAGAAAGCCGGAGTTCTCGCCGAAGCGCGCAAGCACGAGCATTACGAAAAGCCGAGCGTCCGCCGTAAGAAGAAATCGGCGGCCGCGCGGAAGCGGCGCGCTTGAGCTTACGCGATCGCATTAGCGCCGATCTAAAGGAAGCAATGAAAGCCGGAGACGCGCTGCGCCGCGAAACGCTGCGGTCCGCACTCTCCGGCTTTTCGTATCGGCGCGTCGAGGCCGGCCACGATCTTACGGAAAGCGAAGAGCTCGAGGTCATCGCGAAGGGCGTCAAACAGCGCGGCGATTCAATCGAAGAGTTCACCAAAGCCGGCCGCATGGACCTCGCGGACAAGGAAGCCAAAGAGCGCGAGATCTTGCTCGGTTATCTGCCCAAGCAGAAGACGCCCGACGAGGTCCGCGCGATCGTGCGGGACTCCATCGACGCAGGAACGCCTCGGAATCAGGGGGCGCTGATGAAGGCGGTGATGCCGCAGCTCAAGGGCGTCGCCGACGGCAAGCTGGTCGCTCAGATCGTCGGGGAAGAGCTGAAAGGCTAGCCGGAAACTCCTATAGCCCTGGCCGGGTAGCAAGAGGCGTGCGGTGGCTGTCGCTTCTGGCCGTCCTCGTCGGCTTAGGCCTGGCGGCTGCTCCGGTCTTCGGAGCGGCGGAGGACGTCGTTGTGGTCCCGATCCACGGCACGATCGACGAGGGTATGGCGCACCTCGTCTCGCGAGCCGTTCAGGACGCGCGGGGCGGGCACGCCAAGGCGATTCTCCTGGACGTCAACACGTTCGGCGGCCTTGTCTCGGCGGCGACCGAGATTCGCGACAGCCTGTACGACGCCCACGTCCCGGTGTATGCCTACGTTTCCGAGCGCGCGTGGTCGGCCGGGGCACTCGTGACGCTTGCCGCCGATAAGATCGTCATGGCGCCCGGCTCGAGCATCGGTGCGGCCGAGCCGATTCCGAAGACGCCGAAAACGGTGTCGGCCTTACGCGCGGAGTTCCAATCGGAAGCGCAGCGCGAGCATCGCGATCCGCTGATTGCGGCCGGTATGGTTGACGCATCGCTTGCGGTGCCGCCGTACAAACAGCCGGGACAAATCCTGAGTCTTACTGCAAGTCAAGCGGTGCAAGCGCATTTCGCCGACGCGCTTGCGTCGACGCAGGATCAAGCGCGGCATTTTCTTGGTTTAGACGGTGCTCGGACGGTCGAGGCGAATTATACGTTTGGAGAACGGTTGGCGCGTTTTGCCACCAATCCGGAGGTGAGTGGGATGTTGCTCTCGTTGGGGATGTTGGGATTCCTCATCGAGCTGCAGACGCTGCACGGGATCGCAGGCGCCGCCGGCGCAGGTGCGCTCGCGCTCTTCTTCGGCTCGCACGTGTACGCGGGATTCAGCGATTTGATCGTCGTGCTGCTCGGACTCGCCGGCATTCTTCTCATCATGCTCGAGCTTCACGTCTTTCCGGGTCATGGCATCTCCGGAATCGCCGGCGCACTTGCGCTGATCGGTGCCGTCTTTTTAGCCTTTGGCGGAATTCCGTTTGTTTTCGTTACGGCGCAGGCTGTTGCGATTGCAATCGTGCTGTCGGCGTTGGCGTTTTGGTTTGCATCGCGGTTCCTTCCCGAAAGCGCGTGGGCGCGCCGGATCGGGTTTTTGGCCCAGCAAGGCCCGGACTACGTCGCTGCAGGCGACTATCGCGAACTCATCGGGAAAACCGGGATCGCCAGCTCGTATCTGCGTCCGGCCGGTGTCGCGATGATCGACGGCCGACGAATTGACGTGCTGACTGAAGGCGATTTTGTTCCCGCCGGAACCGCGGTTACCGTAACGCGCGTCGAAGGTGCGCGTATCTTCGTGCGCAGCGCCGTTGAGCTTCCTTCGGCTCAGAGGAGTCTTCTAAAATGATCGGCACGGATGTCGCCGTTGGTCTGATTGCCCTTGCGGTCATCATCGGCCTGATGATCTTCTTGTATTACTTTCCGCTGGGAATGTGGATTCGAACGATCGCGGCCGGTGTTCCGCTTTCGATCGTTTCGCTAATCCGCATGCGTCTCATCGGGATTCCGCCCGGCGTGATCGTGAACAATCTCGTCCGCGCGCGGAAAGCCGGCTTGCCGCTGACCGTGGACCAATTGCAATCGCACTTGCTCGCAGGCGGCAACGTCGACAACGTTACGTTGGCAATGATTGCCGCGCAGCGCGCCCAGATTCCGCTCGAATGGCAGCGAGCCGCAGCGATCGATTTGGCAGGCCGCAACGTCCTCGAAGCGCTCCAGACGTCCGTCAATCCGAAAGTCATCGAAACACCGACGTTCCAGGGCGTCGCGCAAAACGGCATCCAGCTGAACGTCAAAGCTCGTATTACGGTGCGCAGCAATCTGGAACGATACGTCGGCGGCGCCGGCGAGCCGACGATCATCGCGCGTGTCGGTGAAGGCGTCGTGTCGGCAGTCGGTGCGGCCGTCGATCACAAAGAAGTACTCGAGTATCCCGACCGCATCTCCAAGACCGTACTCTCAAAAGGTCTCGATGCGGGAACGGCCTTTGAGATCGTCTCGATCGACATCGCGGACGTCGACGTCGGCAAGAACATCGGCGCCGAGCTGCAGATCTCGCAAGCGGAAGCCGACCGCCGAATCGCTCAAGCCAAAGCGGCCGAACGTCAATACGCGGCGCAAGCTTCGGAGCAAGAGCAGAAGGCCGAGACGCAAGCCATGCGCGCACGCGTCGTCGAGGCAGAAGCATCGGTCCCGTTGGCCGTCGCCGAAGCGTTCCGGTCGGGCAATCTCGGCGTGATGGACTACTATCGCATGAACAACATCAAGGCCGACACCGAGATGCGCAGCTCGATCTCCGACGGCGTCAAACCTGAGCAGCCGGGGCAGAACGCGCCCGCCTCGTGACGGACATCGTTTCGGTCGTTCTGCCGGCCGAGAAGCCGCAAGACAAACCGCGCGTCGCGGTCGTCGCAGCGGCGCCGCTTCGCAAAGAACGTCCTGCCCTACGGCTCTTTGCCACGCGTGCCGGGCTGCTCCACTCCCTCATCGCTGCCGAAGTGCTGAGCCCAGCCGTGGCCCTGCGGGGCGACAGCCTCTTGCGCGAAACCGGCGTTTAACGGACTGGAGGACCACCCAGTCAAGCAGATCAGCAGCGAACAAGTCTTCGAACTCGGAAGCTCCGCCGATCCCTTGCGGATTTTCGGACAGTACGATCAGAACCTCACCGCGCTCGAAGCGTTGATTCCCGTTGTCGTCAGGCTGCAAGACGATCGCGTGTACATAAGCGGCGAAGCCGCCGCGGTTCGCAAAGCAATGCGCGTGCTCGATGAGATGAAGGCGGCCGCGCGCAGCGGAAGTTCGCTCACGCCGGATGACGTCGCGCTCGCTGCCGCTCAGGCCGAGAGAGACGGCCAGTCGATTCCTTCGACGCTGTATACGACGCATCGCGGCCGGGAAGTCCGTCCCCGCACCGCCGGGCAAGCGCAATTCGTCCGCGCGATCGAATGCGCGCCGCTCACGTTCGGCATCGGTCCCGCAGGAACCGGTAAGACGTTTCTTGCCGTGACGATGGCGGTGTGTGCGTTACGCGCGCGAGAAGTGTCTCGACTCGTGCTCTCGCGCCCAGCCATCGAAGCGGGAGAGAAGCTTGGATTCTTGCCGGGAGACCTGCGCGAAAAAGTCGATCCGTATCTGCGTCCGCTCTACGACGCACTCGGTGAGCTGCTCGACGATACGGTGGTAGCAAAGCATCTCGAGCGCGGGACGATCGAGGTCGCGCCCTTAGCATACATGCGTGGACGCACTCTTTCCGACGCCTTCGTCATTCTCGACGAAGCGCAGAACGCCACGCACGAGCAGCTGAAGATGTTTTTGACGCGGCTCGGGAACGGCTCCAAAATGGTGGTCAACGGCGATGTGACGCAGATCGACTTGCCGCAAGGCGTGCGCAGCGGATTGGTCGACGCGCCGGCGCTCTTCGCCGGGATTGACGCAATCAAAGTGGTCGAGCTGACGGACGCCGACGTCGTACGCCATCCGCTCGTCTCCGAAATCGTACGCGCGTATGCCCGTCGCAGTAAGCCGTCGCGTCCGTAAGCGGACGATCGGCACGGCATCGCTGAAGAAGACCACGCAGCGGCTGCTCGAAGCCGTTGGCTGCCCGGATGCTCTCGTGTCAATCGTCCTCGTAGGCGATGCGGCAATGCGCACGCTCAACCGTACCTATCGCGGTAAAAATCGCACGACCGACGTCCTGAGTTTTCCACTCGATGCAGCACCTCGGAATGCGCGAGGACCTCAACTGCTTGGCGACATCATCATCAGCGTCGATCGCGCGCGACGACAAGCTGCGGAGTACGACGCGACGCTCCGCCGCGAGATCGAACGGCTGCTCATCCACGGCATCTTGCATTTGCTCGGGCACGACCATCACCGTCGGGACGAGCGTGCTCGCATGGAACGCGAAGAACGCCGGCTGGCCGCAGCGATCGGTATGCCTTGGCCCTACGCGTGAGAGCGTTTTCCTACGCGTTCAGCGGCGTCGCACATGCTTGGCGATCGCAGAGGAACTTTCGCATTCAAGTGGCGCTCGGCATCGTCGCGTTTGCTGTATGCGCGGCGCTGCACGTGCCGGCGGGCGGCTTCGCGACGCTCGCGCTCGCAATCGCACTCGTTTTGGCGCTGGAGGTGCTGAACACGGCGCTCGAGGCACTCGTCGATCTCGCATCGCCCCAGCTCCACCCGCTCGCAAAGGCGGCCAAAGACGCCTCTGCGGGCGCCGTTCTCCTCGCCGCGACGGGCTCCGTGGCGGTCGGCGCCTTCCTCGCGTGGCAGGCTCTCTCGTCCCGCTGAGGGACAGGGCGGCGGCGCGTGGTATACTATCCGCGCTTGAGTACCGACCCCAGTCCTAAGCCGGCGCCGAGACTTTAAAGAAAGCGGTTTGGGAAGCTGATGCCGGCAGGTCTGAGCTGGGAGATTCTCGCGCTGGTCCTGCTCGTCGCGGGAGCGGCGTTTTTTGCTGCGTCCGAGGCGGCTTTGATTTCCGTTTCTCGCATCCGCGTCCGCGGCATGGTCGAGCAGAACGTGCGCGGGAGCCGCTCGGCGCTGCACCTTCTCGAGGAGCGAAGCCGCTTGCTCGCGACGGTGCTGATCGGCAACACCTTCGTGTTGCTTGCCGCAGACTCGCTCGCAACGTGGATTTTCATTCGCGAAGGCGTTCCGCACGCAGCCGTGTGGTCGACGCTCGTGATGGCGGTGTTGATCTTGCTTTTCGGCGAGATCATTCCAAAGACGGTCGCCGTGTCGAATGCAGTTCGTTGGGCGATCATTCTGGCGCCGGCCCTCGAGCGCGTAGCGTGGGTGCTCACGCCGGTGAATCGCATTTTCGTTGCGGTCACGAATCTCTTCGTTCGGCCGTTCGGTATTCATCCGAGCCAGCAAGGGCCGTTCATCACCGAAGAAGATATCCGCACCATCGTGAACGTCGGCGCCGAACAGAAAGTGCTCGAAGAAGAAGAGCGCGAGATGATTCATTCGGTCATCGAGTTCGGCGACACGATCGTGCGCGAGGTAATGACGCCGCGGCCTTCGATGGTGACCCTCGGCGTTAGCGAATCTCCGCGAAAGGCGCTCGACCTCGTGATCTCCGAGGGCTACTCGAAGCTGCCTGTTTTCGAGGAGAACGTCGACAACATCATCGGGGTTGTTCACGAGCGCGAGCTGCTCATTGCGCTCGCGAACGGGACGATCTCCACGGTTCCGTTGCGGATGTTGATGCGACCGGTCGCGATGGTGCCGGAGAACAAGAAAGTCTCCGAGCTCTTGCGCGAGATGAAACGCGACAAGTTCACCCTCGCGATCGTCATCGACGAGTACGGCGGCACTGCCGGCCTCGTCACCATGGAGGACATCCTCGAAGAGATCGTTGGTGAGATTCGCGACGAGCACGACGTCGGCGAAGAAGAGCCGATCCGAGTCATCGCGGAGAACGAGGCAATCGTCGATGCGCGCGTCAATATCGAAGACGTCAACGCGCAGCTTGGCACGCACCTTCCGCATGAGGAGTTCGAGACGATCGGCGGCTATACGGTGGGCCGTTTCGGCCGCTTGCCGCGTGAAGGAGAGGAAATCGCGGCCGAAGAGGGCGTTCGGTTGCGCGTCGAGCGCATGTGGAATCGGCGGATCATCTCGATTCGCGTCATGCTCAACGGCAAGGTCCACGCCGCCGCAGAACAATCGATTGGCGCAGATACCGAAGGCGACTGAACTGCTCGCCGCGGCGCGCGACGCGCGTTCGCGCGCGTACGCGCCATACTCGGGATTTTGCGTCGGCAGCGCACTGTTGTGCGCGGACGGCGACATCGTCACGGGCGCCAACGTCGAGAACGCCTCGTACGGGTTGTCGATGTGCGCCGAGCGCACGGCGCTGTTCGGCGCCGTGGCGAAGGGCCACCGGTCTTTCCTCGCGCTGGCAGTCGTGGGCACCGATG
>JBOHTT010000144.1:0-3313 GCA_050733775.1 Vulcanimicrobiaceae bacterium | reverse complement strand
CCTCTGCCCAGCAATGTTCGATCGTGGTTGCCGAACTGCAACGGCTTTCCGCAAGGAATTCCCTGCGACTGACGAGCGTCTCGCGAGACGCTGGCGCACTCGTACTCCTGAAAACTGCCTCACCGAGCGACATCTATGAAATCGCATTTGAGGGGCCATACTTGAATTCATTGGCGGCGCTGGAAGCAATCGACCGGCTTCCGCTCGTCGCGAATGTAAAGGTAGTGACGTTCGAGCGTTTAGCCCACAGACGTCGCCCCGAGGACAACGTTCGAACACGAATACAACTTGAGGTGTTTCGCATGCTGAAGATCGATGCAAGTACGCCGTCGTAGTCGCGCATTTCTGGCCGCCACCGGCGCGGCGCTCGCTGCAGCGGCATTTGCCTGTCTGCCACTGTATGGATACTCCACTGTTTCGTCAGTGCGCTCGAGCCACGTGCTGGAAGATCGTGTGAGGATTGAGTTGACGAATCAACGCCGATTGCCGTTGTCAAACGTTGACGATCCGTTCGCGCATGTGCTTCCTGAGGAACATCCCGCAGTAATGCCTCGTCCGTCGCTCGTCCGGCGAGAGGCAACTCCCATTCGCTTGCGAGCAATAGTTGCCGGCAAGGAACGCTTAGCGCTCATTGATGACGGATCGAGCCGGATCGTCAGTGCGGGAGACAGCGTGAACGGCGTACGCATCCAGGAAATTGGTCTGGATAAGATCCGCCTATCGGATGGCCGGGTTCTCGAGATTGAAGGGACCCCTCGATGAGGTTTGGCGCGTTATGCCTGTTGGCAGCACTGATGGCCGGCGCGCCCGTCGTGTCCTTCGCTGGTGGTACTATCACGCTCAACGTTCACGACGCCGACGTCGTTGACGTGGTACGGCTGTTGGGAACACAAGCGGGTGTCAACGTCGTCCCGGATTCGTCGATGCGTCACGAGCGGGTAACCCTGCACCTGAAGGGCGTTACCTTCGAGACGGCTATGATCGCGTTGGCGCGTGCCTACGACTTACAAACGAGGCGCGAAGGTCAGGTCCTGCTCGTCGGATCGGCAACGTCCATGAATCGCCGATTCGGTTCTGGCCAATCGCGAGAAGCACTCGCTTCTCGTACGACGGTCTTTCCGGTTCGCAACGCGCGCGCGGAAGATCTCGTCAAACCGCTTACGGACGCGCTAGCTGCGGGGACCGTCGTGCTTGCGGACCGCCGGACGTCTGCCGTTATCGTGACCGGTAGCGAGCCGACGCTGCAGAGGGCAAAGGAGCTGATTGCCGCCCTTGATGCAGACGGTGGGAGCGCCTCAGGACGGATGACGAGTGTCATTCCGCTTCGCTTCGTGCGAGCATCGGAAGCGCTAAAGTTGTTAAAAGGCTTCGTACCGGACGGCCAAGTTGCCGCAGACGATCGGCAAAACGCAATCCTTACAACTGGAACGAGCGAAGCGATCGAGACGGTTCGAACTTTCGTCGCAGAGATTGACCGGCCATCACGGCAAGTGATGTTTGAAGTAAAAGTGGTCGATCTCATGCCTCAAAACGATTCTTCAAACGTAGGTATCCAGTTTGGAGGGATCGATCTCCTAGGTCAGCCGGCCGCTGGGTCGACGGCGTTCGCGTTCACCCGCACGACGATACAGCTCAACGCGACGGTTAACTTTCTGGTCTCAAAAGGCAGCGCGAAAGTACTCGCAACGCCGCGACTGGTTACGCTGAACAATCACGAAGCCAGTATGCTCATCGGTGAAACGTATCCGATAATATATTTCGACATCCGTAGTGGAAACCAGCAGATCCAGACCATCGACATCGGCGTGAAGCTGCGTCTGACGCCGACCATTGGCTCGGACGGCTCGATCGTCGCAGATCTTCACCCTGAGTACAGCGAGATTCAGGGGTTCGAGCAAACCTATCCGATCGTCGCCAGTCGAAAAGTTGATTCGACGCTCCGCGTCCGAGATGGCGAGACGATTGTGCTCGGCGGTCTACTGCGAGAGATCGGAGCTGAGACGGTCACGAAGCTTCCAATTCTCGGTGACCTTCCAATCCTCGGCACGGTGTTCCGCAACAGGCAGAAGACGGCCGAACGGGATGAGATCGTCTTTCTCATTACTCCACATATCCTTAACGCGGAAGAGAAGGAAGGCTCGTAGCACGCCAGGGAAACCGCGAGCGTGGCGTCCGCTCCCGCAGTCGACGTACTCTTACAAGTGCGTGGCGGCCGTATTGAGCAACCGCTGACGTACGCCGTGCCCGCCGGCACGGACCCACGCATCGGCGACGTCGTACGCGTCCCGCTGCGCAATCGCGAAGCCTACGGCTACGTTGTCTCGGCGCCGTTTGCGGGCAACGGCATCGCAGTACGCTCGATCGCAAGTTTTCCGCGTGCGCCGCGCGCGTTCGACGAAACGGGTTTGGCACTCGCGCGCTTCATCGCCGACCGCTATGTTTGCACGCTCGGCGAAGCGCTCGCGACCGTCGTGCTGGCCGCTGCCGTCCCCCGTGTGGAAGATCGTTTGCACGTCGCGGCTCCGGAACCGCAAGCCGATCGCTATCCGGGCATACCGTCGCGGCTCTTGCGTTTGCTGTGGGAAGACTTTCGCGAAGATTTTGCATTAGAGGCGCTGCTGCGCCATCCGGAAGCACGGCGTTCGGCCGATCGGAGCGCGCTGTTACGCCACGTCGGGACGCTCGTGCGCAGCGGCGATCTCGTGCGCGTGCGAACGCTCGGCGGCGCACGCGTCGGGGAACGCACGAAGAGCGTGCTCGTTCGCGGCAGCGGAGAAATCGCCGGGCCGAAAGCGCGCGCGCTCGTCGACTCGGTCGTCGCTGCCGGCCGTCTGCCACGCTCCGACGCCGTTCTCGCGGGATATTCGAGCGCGGTGATCGCTCGCACGCTGGCAGCCGGCGCGCTGCGCGAGGAAACGGAAGCCGACACGCATGCGCGCTCCGCGCGTACGGTCGTGCGCCCGAACTTCAAGCTGACGGCGGAGCAACAGGCTGCGCTTGCTGCGATTCGGCGCGACCTGGCAGCGCCGGGCTTCAAAGAGACGTTGCTCTACGGCGTGACCGGGAGCGGCAAGACCCTCGTGTATCTGGAGGCGATCGCGGACGTCGTGGAAGCCGGCGGCCGCGCGATGGTCCTCGTGCCGGAGATCTCGCTTACGCCGCAGACGGCGCGGCGTTTTGAAGCCGTGTTCGGCGATCGCGTCGCAGTGCTGCACTCGGCGCTCTCGCAGCGCGAGCGCTTCGATGCGTGGCAAGCCGCGGCGAGGGGTGAGGTGAGCGTCGTCGTCGGCGCGCGCAGCGCAATCTTCGCGCC
>JBOHTT010000143.1:0-3449 GCA_050733775.1 Vulcanimicrobiaceae bacterium | reverse complement strand
CCGTCACTCCGCAGCCCGCAACGCCACAGCCTTCGCCATCACCTACAGCTCCGCCGCCGACGATTGCTCCGACGATTCGGCCGACGGTTGCGCCGACTGCTGCTCCAACCGCTGCACCCACGATTGCGGCAACGGCTAAGCCGAGCGCTGCAGCGACCGCAGCACCTGCAACTGCGGCGCCTACGCGCTTACCGGTGCCTACGGCAGCGCCGACTGTTGCGGTCGCGCGCACGAAACCCCCGGCGCCGGCACGTACTTCATCGCAACTTCCGACAAATACCAGTAGCCTCGAAGAACGCATGCGCAAAATGCTCGGCGGCATCAGCGAAGAGCGGCATTACGACACGAAGAGCTACGCCGAAGAAATCGCGCAAGCCGAGAAGCATCTCGCCTCAGACTACGATAGCAAGCACATGACGCCGCCGCCGCTAAAAGGCATAAGCGCGAACACGAAAGCGTTCCAATTCGACATCGGGCAGATTCTGTACGCGCTGCGCACCGTAAAGGTCGGGCCGTGGGAGGTCTGCGCCGGCTGGCTCGTCACCACGCGAGGAGTGGAACAGCCGCCGACCTTTTACGTCGGTCCTTGCAAGAAAAACGATGCCGTGTCCGACCCACGCGATCGGCCTCGCCCAGGCTTTCCGACCGCCCCACCACTCCATAATTAATGCGCTCGTCGAGGTTAGGTGCCGCGTGCGAACGAACCAGCAGAAAGGAAGAGAGGTTGCCGATGTTTGAGCGATTTGCATCTCTGCGCGCGCGAACGCTCGTTCTTGCAGCACTTGTCGCGTTCGTCGCGGCGCCATTGCCGGCGCTCGCTCACAATGTGATGATTGAAAACCCGTTAGCAAACCGCATGTGGGTGACGGTGTATGCGAACGGCAGCATTCATTGGAGCGGCATGATCAATGCGGGCGGGCACCTGCGGTACGAGACCCGACAGGCGGCGCCGACGTTCCAAGCCGAAGTCAAAGATCTCAACGACCATCGGCAAAATCCGAGAACCATTTGCAAGACGCGAACGAGTTTCAGCAGCGACGACAAGCGAAGGCGGCTCGTCATCAGACTGAACAGCAGCAATACGTCGTGCTGGTGGGACGGTTACTCCTCGTGATCTAAACGAGCGCGACGGCGATGAGATCGAGCGCGGCGATTCCAAGCACCGCGGTGACCGCCGTGCGAACCTTGGGATCGTGGATCGGATCTTTGCTGCGCAACCACTGCAGCACCCCGATGTCTACCAGGTCGCCTAAAACCCGAGACCACAATGACGGCGACGACGTTCCCGTCGCCAAGATGGCGATACCGCTCGCCACTTCGCGAGCGCCCAGCCCGCGGATCCAGTCATCGCTCGCCTCGAGCCCGACCGTTTCACGAACTGCTTGAGGTGAGGCCAGCTCTGCAACACCGATTCCTATGCCTGCGACCGCAAGGAACCGACCAAGTAGTTTTGCACTCATGAGGGCGCATATTCCCAAGCAGCGCTCTCCTCAATACGAGGGGCCGCTTGGAGACCGGCCGTCATACACGCTGACGCTGACGCCGCCGCTCTCGGGTACGAACACGTTCTGCGTCTTTGGATCGACGGACACGGAAGTCGCCTCTTGTCGAGTCGGCGCGTTGACGATCACTTTCATCGTTGCGCCGTCGACGATCCCGAGCACCGGTGTCACCTTGCCCGCGCCGGTGATCCCCGTCGACGTCCAATCGAAGCAGGCACAATAATACCGATCGAGCCGCGGATCGAAGGCGACTTTGTCGCCGCCGCCGGTCGTCGTGACCGTCCGTAGGATCGTTCCGGCAGTGCTCATGAACAGCACGCGGCCCGGCTCGCCGGCGGCGGGCTCGCAGGCGATAAAGAGCCGGCCTTTGGTTCCAAGGACCATTCCGGTCGGTCCGCAGCTTCGCTGAGAGAACGCGGCCGAGACGACGGGAAACCTCGCGACGACGCTTTTTGCGGTAATGACATCGAGTTCTCCGCGGGGATTCGCTGTCGAGCCGCTGTTGTTGAGGTAAAATTTCTTCGTCGTCGCGTCGTAGGCGCAGCCCCCGAGGTTGACGGCTCTGGGCGCCCTCGCCGAACCGTTAAAGGAAAGCCGTGCGGAGACCGTGTTGCTCCTCGTCGAGATCCACGTAACGAACGCCGGCGTATCGTTCGGGTTCGTGATCATCAGCAGATCGTCGTCGGGGTCGAAGCACCCATCCTCGGTGCGAAAACCCGAATGTGTGATAGCGATCGGTTTCATGGCCGTTAGGGTCGCCTTGTCGATGACGTGAACCCTATTGACGTCACCGACATAGACGTTGCCGCCGGCAACGACGACGGCGCCCGGACTGGTGAAGCGATCCTTGACCTGCGCGATTTGTGTCAGTTTCTTGGTATCGAACACGTCGAGCGCTGCGTTGGTGCGATCGGCGAGATAATAACGCGATGCTACAGAATCAACGGCCGCGCCGCCGTACGCAAACGCGCCGCCCGCGTGAATGCCTTTGACCTTCATCGTCGTTTTCAACATGCCAAAGTCGCCGGCGTCCGCAGCAAGAGCAAAGAAAAGCAAGAAGGCGACAATAGTGAAGAGGGAACTCAACCGGGTTATCCTGTGCAGCTCGAAAAGTGAGTGGGTAGCGTATCGGTCCGCGGGTACACTTCTTGACGATGCCGATCGACGACCTTTGGTACAAGAACGCCGTCATCTACGCAATATCCGTGGGGACGTACCTTGACTCGAATGGGGATGGCGTCGGGGATTTTGAGGGATTGCGTCGCCGCCTCGATTACTTGCAAGGCCTTGGAGTCACAACGATCTGGCTGATGCCCTTTCAGCCGTCGCCGAATCGCGACGACGGCTACGACATCAGCGACTACTACGGCGTCGATCCGCGGTACGGAACGCTTGGAGATTTCGTGCAGTTCGCGAACGCATGCGACGCGCACGGAATTCGACTTATCATCGACCTCGTCGCCAATCACACATCGAACGAGCATCCATGGTTTCAGTCCGCCCGCAGCGATCCCAAGTCGCCCTTCCGCGATTGGTACGTATGGTCGCAGCACGAGCCGGCCGACGATCGCGAGGGAATGGCGTTTCCAGGCGTTCAGAAATCGACGTGGACGTACGACAAGGTTGCCAAGGCGTGGTATTTTCACCGGTTCTACGACTTTCAGCCGGATCTCAACACGGCCAACCCGCACGTCCAGGCCGAGATACTCAAGATCATGGGTTTTTGGCTGCAGCTCGGCGTGTTTGGATTCCGCATGGACGCCGTTCCCTTCGTCATCGCAAAGAAAGGTGCGGACATCAAAGGACCGTTGCAAGAGCAGTACGATATGCTGCGCGAGTTTCGCGAGTTTTTGCAATGGCGCGCGCGCGAAGCGATCGTCTTGGCTGAGGCAAACGTCCTTCCCGAAGACGACATGAAGTATTTCGGGGACAGCGGCGAGCGCTTAC
>JBOHTT010000142.1:0-2331 GCA_050733775.1 Vulcanimicrobiaceae bacterium | reverse complement strand
TTCGCGACGACACCTAACGCCTTTGCCAAGACGGGGACGTGCTGCCGCACGAGCGCACTGCGCTCCACCGTGCGATGCGTGACCAGCGCGCCGAGCTCGAGCGCACTTTCCTTGATCTCGATCCCGTCGAGCCCCGTGATGCGGTCGAGCGAGACCAGCGCGTCTGGCGAGATCAAGCCCTGGCGCAGCAAGATGGTGAGCGCGGTCGAGCCGGCGACGATCTTCGCTCCGCCGCGATGGGCCTCGAGGTGCAAAAGCGCTTCGTCGACCGTGCGAGGCCGGTGAATGGGTAGCGAACCGGGCATTCCGCTGCCCTATCCGCCTTACGGAATGCGTTTCCTTCTTACGGAAAAGTCGGAACGCCCGAGGTCGCGCCGGGGTCGATCGTAATATAGTGCGGATCGCGACTCAGATACTCAGGCCATTGTCGTCCACCGGGTTTGTCGCGATTGAGTTCGCGATGACAACCCGCGAGCTGATCGCGCTTCTAAAGGCTGCTGGGTACCGATGGAACCCCAGACGTGGGAAAGGAAGCCACCGCGTCTTTGAGCACCCTATAAAACCAAGGGTCGTCGTGCCTTATCATGGCGATGGCGCGGACGTCCCTCAGGGAACGGCGGCAGCGATTCTCGAAAGGGCGGGCCTGAAAAGACGATGACGTACACGGTGATTTTTGAACGTGCGAGCGACGGTCGAATATGGGCACGTGTCCCGGAAATTGGCGGCATCGCTGGAGCAGGCCAAACGGAAGATCAGGCGCTGCTGGATCTTCGACACGGAATTGAGCTCTGGCTAGAACTCGAACGGCCTCGTGGTGGGACGCTCCCACCGCCGACGACTGTCGGTTCCACCACGATCACCATAGACGCGGCATGACCATAATCCCGTCTTCGAATTTCGCCACATTAGGTAGAGTATGAGCGCGCAACCGCTGGAAATCCGGATGGCCCACCTCGAGGGCGCCTACGAGCAGATCAGCGAGCGCCTTCGCGGCATCGACGGTCGACTATTGGCGCTCGATCAGAAGATGGATTCGCTCGCTCGAAAGATCGATGGGTCGCAGTGGCGGATGGTTTCGCTCGTTGTCGGAACCTGGATCACGCTCATGCTTGCAATTTTCTTGCACAAGCCGTAAGGTCGACTTTTACTTCTGCTCGAACTTTGGAGGGCGTTTGTTGGTGAACGCGGTGACGCCTTCGATGAAGTCGGGCGTCGTGCGCAGGCGCGCGTATTCGCGGCCTTCCAAATCCATCGCGACGTGCAGCGGCGTGTCGTACGCGGCGCCCAGCACGCGCTTGAGCGCGCGAAGTGCCGGCTGCGGCAGTGCGGCCAGCTCGTCGCACAACGCGGCGACGGTCGCGTCCAGCTCGGCGTGCGGAACGACCGTCGTGACGAGTCCCCATTGCAGCGCCTCCGCTGCTTTGATGCGCCGCCCGCGCATCACCATATCTTTCGCGCGACCGAGGCCGGCGATGCGCACGATGCGCTGGCTTCCGCCGCTGCCGGGAATCATGCCGAGGCGAATCTCCGGCAGCGCGAGCAAAGTCCCCTCGGCGGCGATTCGCCAATCGCACGCCAGCGCGATCTCGAGTCCGACGCCGAACGTGAAGCCTTGCAGCTGCGCGATCACCGGCTTGGAGCAGCGCTCGGGCGCGCCGACGTTCCACGCCAAATCCGAAAGCGCTTCGGGCTCCTGCTCCAAAAACTGTGCGATATGTCCGCCGGCGCTGAACGCTTCGGTGCCGGCGCCCTTCACGACGATGACGCGGATCGCCTCATCCTCCGCGAGCTCGTCGAAGAGCCGCGCGAACGCTTTGCGTTCCGCAAACGGGACGGTATTGTGCCGCTCCGGATCGTCGAGCACGATCGTGGCGCGAAATTTTGCCGGTTCGCGCTCGACGCGCAGAAAGGTCACGACGGTATTCTCACTCTCTGATACTCACCCGCGCGCAATTTCGTGCGCAGGATCTTGCCGGACGGCGATTGCGGGATCGCTTCCACGAAGACGTACTCGCGCGGTCGTTTGAACTGCGTCATCCCGCATCCTCGCGCGTAGGCGTCCAGCTCCTCGGCGGTCGCGCCTGAATCGCGCGCCTCGACGAACGCGACGATCTTCTCACTTAGCCGCTCGTCGGGAACGCCGATCACCGCGATGCGCCCAATCGCGGGACAGCGTGCGAGCACGTCTTCGACTTCCGCCGGATAGACGTTCTCGCCGCCCGTGATGATCATGTCGTCGACGCGGCCCAGCACGTAGAGGTCGCCGTCATCATCTAGCCGTCCGGCGTCGCCGGTGTGATACCATCCGTCGCGAATCGCGCGGGCTTGCGC
>JBOHTT010000141.1:0-10481 GCA_050733775.1 Vulcanimicrobiaceae bacterium | reverse complement strand
CACGCTGGTCGTCATCGTGATGTTCGTGATGATGGCGATCGGCATCCCGATCTTCATCGCGATCGGCATTGCGGCGCTTGCCGGTCTCGATCTTTTCTTCGGCCGCCAGCAAGCGCTGATCGATTTTGCGTCCTTCGCCTGGCAGGGGCTCAACACGTTCGAGTTGGTTGCGATTCCCCTCTTCGTGTATGCGGGCATGTTGATCAAAGAAGCGCGCGTCGGCGACGATCTCTTCGACTTCGCAAGGGTCTGGTTCGGATCGTTCAACAACGGGCTCGGAATTGCCGTGATTCTGGCGTGCGCGATCTTCGCGGCGATATGTGGATCCAGTCCGGTAACCGCAGTGACGATCGGTCTCGTCGCGCTGCCCGTGCTGTTGCGCGACGGCTACTCGGATAGCGCGCGCGGAGGCCTTGTCGCTGCGGGCGGAACGCTCGGCATCCTGTTCCCTCCAAGCATTCCGCTGATCATCTACGGCGTCATTACGCAAACATCGATTGGGCAGCTCTTTATCGGTACGCTCGTTCCCGGCATTTTGCTCGCCGTGCTCTTCGCATGCTACGTCGGCTTCTTCGCGAAGCCGGCGGTTCGCAGCGCAAGCTATACGTGGGCAGAGCGATGGTCCGCAATCGTGAGAGGGCTTCCGGTTGTCTTTCTTCCGGTGTTGATCATCGGCTCGATTTACTTGGGTCTCATCACGCCGACCGAAACGGGTGCGGTCGCGGTGGTGTACGTGATGATCCTGGCAGCGCTCAAGCGGCGGCTGTCGGTGAGCCTGATTGCGCGCTCCGCGCTCAGCGGCGTTTTGACGTCGTCGATGCTTCTGATGATTTTCGGTTTCGGCATCGTGTTCGCGCGCTACACTGGGCTCTTGCAAGTCCCGCAAGACATTGCACGCACGGTCGGACACATTAGCGGCGGTCCACTGCTCGTCTTCACCGGCTTGGTGATCGCGTACGTCATCATGGGGACGTTTCTCGAATCGGGCGCAATGACGGTGCTGACGATACCGATTTTTTTCCCGCTCGCAATGGCAATAGGGTTGCATCCCATTCAATTCGGTGTCATGGCGGCCGTAAATCAGGAGATCGCACAAATTCATCCGCCGGCCGGACTCAATCTCGTCACGGTATCGTCGATCTCCGGCATCTCGTTGCCGAAGGTGATGAAAAGCGTCTTGCCGTTCATCGGCATCGAGCTCGTCCTGCTCTATATCTTATATTTCGTGCCGCAACTGACGCTGTTTTTGCCCGGTCACATGGTGCGGTGAGCCTAGTCGAGCGTCGCTTCTAAACGCGTAGCGGCTTTCCGCAGCGCCGGAATAAATTTCACGATCGAATCGAACGGCACGCGCGCCTGCGGCACCGATAGCGACAAGCCCGCAACGATGTGTTCGCCCGGTCCGCGCACCGGGAGGCCGCATCCGACGACGCCGAGCACGTACTCTTCGTTCGTCATCGCGAAGCCGTTTTTTCGTATGCCTTCGATTTCGAGCATCAGATGCTTCGGCTCGACGATCGTCTGCGGCGTGAAGCGCTCGAGCTTCATCGAAGCCAGCAGCTTTCGCAGCGCATCGTCGGTGAGGCTCGCCAAGAACACTTTGCCGATCGACGTGCAGTGCAGCGGCGCGTGCAGTCCGGGCTGAAATTGCAAGCTCGCGGGTACGGCGGTGCGCCCGCCGTCGACGTAGACGATCTGACCCTGTTGCAAAATTCCGAGCTCGCACTGCTCGCCGACGTCATCTGTGAGCCCTTGCAAGATCGCGTGACGCGGCGCTTCGTTCAGCCACGCCGCGGTCACGTCGGCGGCAAAGCGTGCGAGCCGCGGACCGATGACGAGCTTCTTGGACGAAAACGCGCGGCGCAGGAAGCCTTCCTTTTGCAGCTGCACCGCCATACGATGCGCGGTCGGCAGCGTCAGCTGCAACGCCTTGCCGACTTCCGACGTCGAGACCGGCCGGCGCGCACGGCCGACATAGTCGAGGAACTCTAGGGCCCGCGTCCTCATCGGTCGAATGATACAAAAAAATTTCACTGAGTGAAAGTTGGGGTACCCCGATGCAGACCCTCGAGCGCACCGACCGCTTCGGTAACGCCCTCGCCGACGGACTGCCTTACGCGCACGGCCGCATCCTGACGAACACGGAGACCGACTTCCGCAAGCTCGAGCACGCCTGGAGCATCATCCGCTCCCGCGGCCTCGAGCGCGTCTTCAACTTCACCGGGCTCGAGCACGGCTTGCCGATGGAAGAGGACGAGCTCGAGTTCGTGACGGACGAACTGGCGCCGTCGCTCTATGCCGAACGCCTGCGCGATGCAACGCTGAAGCATCTCGGCGGCCGCACGCCGACGCACGACGTCGCCGTGTTCAATCGCATTACCGCAGCGACGATCTGCACGGCAATGATCGTCTGCAAGCCCGGCGATACGATCGTCGGCGTCTCCGCCAGCCACAGCCACCCGCACGTCGCGCGCGCGGCGAAGCTCGCCGGTGCAAACTTCGTCGACGTCGTCGGTGCTGAGGCGCTCGAGCAAGAGCTCGCGCGGCAACCCAACGTCAAGCTGATCGTAATGACGCGCCTTGCCGTCACGTACGAAATGCTCGAATTGGACGAAATTCGCCGCGTGATTGCGGCGGCACGCGCGCGCGACATCACGCTGTATGTCGACGATGCGGGCGGCGCACGTGTGGGGCCGGCGATTTTCGATCAGCCGAAGATGCTCGACCTCGGCGTCGACATCGTCGCAACGGGCCTCGACAAATACGGCACGCGGGGACCGCGTCTCGGGCTCATGGCCGGCCGTCGCGATCTCGTCGGACAGATTCGCGCGCGCAGCTGGGAGATGGCGATGGAGTGCCGTCCGATGCTGTTCCCCGCCGTCGTGCACACATTGGAGTCGTACACGCCGGAACGGGTACGCGAGCTCGTCGATTGCACGAAGACCGTCATCCGCGAGCTGAAGGTTCGTTTCGGCGACTCGATCGGCGAGACTCCGACGATCGGCGTCTTCTCCGGCGAAGACATCCTCGAGCTTGCGATGCAGCGCGCGGGTGTCAGCAAGCCGCCGATCGTGCCGTTCGAAGCGACGGCGGCGCTCTGCATGGCGTTGCTCGAGCAGCACGGCGTGCTCACGGTCCACTTTGTCGGCGTTCCGCCGGGGACGGGCGACCTGCTCATCAAATTCATCCCGCCCGAAGTGCTGAATCGCTTCGGCGGCGCCAAAAAGTACTCGGATGCTATCGATGCATCGCTCGACGTCGTCGCCGGCATGCTCGAAGATCCGCAGCGTTTGACCGCACTATATTTCGGATAGATACGTTCTTCTGAAAAAGGAGGGGTCCAATGGTCAGTAGGCTTAGAGCGCTGGTCGTTTGCGCTTTGTCTGTCGTTGCATTCGCTGCCGTTTCGCTCGTGCCGGCGAACGCGCAGTCGGTTGCCGACGAGGTGATTCAACGCGGAAGCATCCGCGTCGCGACGGTGACGGGTTCGCCGCCGTTCGCGTTCGTCGACAAGAATGGCAATCTCGAAGGCTTCGATATCGATATCGCGCACTTGATCGCGAAATCGCTTTTCGACGACGAGAACAAGGTCGAGTTCGTGCGCACGTCGTTCGACGGCCGCTGGGAGACGATAAGTTCCGGGCGCGCCGATTTCGGCATCATGGGCACGACGATCTATCCGGCGCGCTTGAAGCTCGCGAACTTCACCGAAGGCTATGTCGATTCGGGGAACGGCTGCCTCGTAAAGAAGGCGTCGCCGATTAAGGGCTTCGGCGATCTCGATCGTGCGAACGTGACGATCGCGTTCCTCAACGTTGCGCAGGATCATAAGCGCAAAGACACGCTGTATCCGAAGGCCAAGGCGCTGTACTTCGAGCATCAAGCCGATCAGTATGCGGCCGTCCTCAGCGGACAAGCGCAGGTCGCGTGCACCGACTATCCGGTGTTGGCGTATGCGGTGAAGGAACATCCCGATCAGCTGCGCATGCTGCCCGGTATGACGCAGGGCGTGTACAACAACGCGATCTTCATGAAGAAGGGTGACTTCCAGTGGTGGTACACTCTCAACACGCTCGTCGACGAGATGCGGCACGGCTCGCTCTACACCGACTACGACAAGATCTATATGAAGTGGTTCGGTAAGCACGCACCGCCCGAGAGGTAAGACCCCGTAATGTTCTGGTGGCAATTCACGCGGGCGTTCCCGCCACTGCTGCCGGGACTTTGGACGGCGCTCGGCCTCGCGTTCATCTCGATCCTCGTTGCGTTAATCGGCGGCCTCGCGTTTGCGCTTTTACGGCGCAGCCCGTGGCCGCCGGTGCGCTGGTTTGTCGCGGCGTACATCGAGGTCTTCCGCGACACGCCGCTGCTCGTCCAAATGTTTTTCTTTTTCTTCGGCCTGCCGATGATCGGCATAACGCTGTCGCCGTTCCAAGCCGCCGCGCTTTCGATCGCGCTGCAGCATATCGCGTTTTTCTCGGAGACCTATCGTGGCGGTTTGCAAGCCATCAGCGAGCGCCATCGTGAGGCCGCCAAAGCGATCGGCCTGAATTACTGGAAGACGCTGTTCTTTATCGTCTTGCCGCTGGCGATCGCGCGCGTGCTGCCGGCGCTCGCCAATAACCTCGTGCAGGTCGTCAAAGATACGTCGGTCGCCTCGACGATTGCGGTCGCCGAGCTGACGTTACGAGGCCGCACGTTGGCCGAGCAAACCGCAGCCACGTCGCTCGCGTTCGTTGCAGTGGCCTGCTACTATCTCGCGGTCAACGGCGCGATCACGATTGTGATGCGGCTGCTCGAACGCCGCGTGCGGTTCGTGGAGTAGCGGCTATGAACCTGATCGTCGAGAATTTTCCCTACCTCGCGAAGGCGGCGCTCGAGACAGTGTGGCTCTCGGCCGTCAGCATTGCGATCAGCGTTGCGATCGGCACGCCGATCGGCGTGCTCGCCGCGTTTCGCGTGCGGCCCGTGATGATCTTGAATCAGATCGGCGTCCTGCTGGTGCGTGGGATTCCGGTGCTCGTCATCATTTACTTTACGTTTTTCACGCTGCCCCTGATCAAGATCTTCATCGATCCGTACTCGACGGCGGTGATTGCACTGAGCGCCTACTTCACGTTTTTCGTCAGTGAGATCGTGCGCGGAACGGTCGCATCGGTTCCGCGCGGACAGATCGATGCCGGCAAGAGCATCGGGCTCTCGTTCTGGCGCCGCGCGCGCCTCATCGTGCTGCCGGTCGCTTCGCGTGCTGCGCTGCCGCCGCTCATCAACGTGTGCATCACGGTCGTGAAGGCGACGTCGTATGCAACGGTGATCAGCGCGTGGGAGCTTGCGACGGCAAGCAACGAGGTCGCGCAGCGCACGGTCGCGCCGTTTCAGATCTACGGCATGGCGCTCTTTCTGTATTTCGTGATTTGCTTTGCGCTCACGCGGCTCGCAGGCCTCGCCGAGGCGCGCCTGGCATTCAAGCACTGATGCCCAAGCTGCGCGTCCGCGGTTTGCATAAGTCCTTCGGGGATGTCGAAGTCCTGCGCGGCATCGACGTGGACGTCGAGGCCGGCGAAGTCGTCGCGATCATCGGCGCGAGCGGCTCGGGCAAGAGCACGTTCTTGCGCTGCATCAACTTCCTCGAAGAATTCCATGCGGGCACGATCGAGGTCGACGGCCAGACCGTCGGCTACGTCACGGACGCATCGGGCAATAACCGGCGGCGGCCGGAAAAAGAAAACGAGCTGCTGCGCACGCGCGTCGGCATGGTGTTCCAGCACTTCAATCTCTTCCCGCATCTGCGCGTCATCGACAACGTGACGCTCGGTCCGGTTCAAGCGCTCGGACAATCCAAAGGCGAAGCCGTCGAGCGTGGACGCGCGCTCCTCGAAAAAGTCGGTCTAGCGGAGAAAATGCACGAGCATCCCGCAAATCTCTCCGGCGGCCAGCAACAGCGCGTCGCGATCGCGCGGGCGCTCGCGATGAATCCGAGTCTGATGCTGTTCGACGAAGTAACGTCGGCGCTCGATCCGGAGCTCGTCGGCGAGGTGCTGCAAGTCATGCGCTCGCTGGCAGAGGAAGGCATGACGATGCTCGTCGTCACGCACGAAATGTTTTTCGCGCGCGACGTCGCCGACCGGATGGTCTTCTTCGCCGAGGGCAAAATTGCCGAAGAAGGCAAACCGCAAGAGCTGCTCGACAACCCTCGCGACGAACGATTGCGGCGCTTCATCCGCCGCGTTGTTACTCCGAGCGTAGGTGCGCATAGCGCACCTTAGTAGAGGGGCGGCCGTGATGCTGGCTGTGTTGCCAACCGCGCTTTGGGGCGCGGTGTTCGTTGCGGTGAAGGAAGGCGAACGCGCGGGATTGCCGGGTCTCGAATTTGCGGCGGGGCGCGCATTGCCCGCCGGCATCGTGCTCTGCGCCATTGCGCTTGCACGTTCGAGGCAAGCGTTTTCGCTGCGCGGCCACTATGCGGTGCTCGCCGGGATGGCGATCTCGATCGCGGCGATGTACGGCATCACGTTCGTCTTTGCGACAAAACTCCCGGTCGCGATCGACGCACTGCTCGGAAATGCTTCGCCGATCTTCGCGGTTCCACTCGCGATGATCTTTCTCCGCGAGCGCGTGTCCGTGCTGCAAATAATCGGCGTCGTGCTTGGCGCGTGCGGCGTTGCGGCGATTGCGCTGCCGCAGCTGCGTTCCGCACCGGCAGATTTCTGGGCGATGATGGCGATGTTTTTCGCCGCGCTGATGCTCGCGATCAACACCATCTTCATGAAGGTCGTGCAAGACGTCGATCCGATCGTCGTAAATGGCGCGCAGATGCTCGTCGCGGGCTTACTGCTTCTGGCGACGTCGGCGGCGCTCGGCGAGCACATGATCGTGCCGCTCGCAGCGACGACGATCGGCGCAATTGCGTACGTCTCGCTTGCCGCGACCGCGTTCGGCTACGTGCTGTTCATGCGCGCAGTTACGCTGCTGACCGTCTCGCGCGTCACCGTGCTGCTTTTCCTCGTGCCGGTCTTCGGACTCTTGTGGGGTTGGCTGTTCTTGCGCGAGACGATCACGCCGATCGAAGCAGTCGGCTCGCTGCTTGTCATCGCCGGCATCGCGCTCGCCTCGGCGTAGCGCTAGCGGTGCGCGGCCGCGAGTTCTTCTAAGACGCTCGGGCGGTGCGGCTTCCAACCCAGCTCGCGCTGCGCTTTTTCGCTGGATACGCGCTGGTCGAGCGCAAGCCCGTCCGCGTACGGGCCGATGACCTTGCGGGCTTGTTCGATCGACATCATCGGCACGTCGCCGTCGCCACCCGCGAGGCGGTGTGCCGCGCGCACGATCTCACCGTATTGCACGCTGTCACCGCTCGTTCCGTTGTAGATTGAGTCCGCCGGCGCTTCTTCGATCGCAAGCGCATACAGCTCGGCGAGGGCGTCGACTCGTATCATCGGCCAGTGATTGTGCCCGTTGCCGACTATCGCGAGCTGCCCCGCTTTGGCTTGCTCGATGAACATCGTTACGCCTCCGCCAGACCCACCATAGACGAGACCGGGACGAATGATGATCGTGCGCAGCTTATGGCGTTGTGCATCTTGCACTTTCTTCTCGTGCCCCGGCCGCCATGCCACGAGCGGAATCGGATTCAGCGCCGCGCTTTCGTCGACGACCTTGCCGCCCGTGTCTCCGTACACCCACACGCCGCTAGTATAGATGAAGGCCTCATGGCCGGTGTCGACGGCGCCGAGCATCGCGTCGAGCGCGCCGGCTTCGAGCTCGGCGCTTTGCCCCGACTGCTCGAACGCACAATGAATCACCGCATCGGCATCGTGCGTCATTTCGCGCAGCACGTTATGGTCGCTGAGCGTGCCTTGTACAGGATGCACTCCGGCGGTCTTCAGTTTATTGATGCTCTGCGGGCTTCGCGCCAAACCGACGACATCGTGGCCGCGCTGCTTCACGGCCGCGCACACCGCGGACCCGATGTAACCGGTCGCGCCTGTCACGAAAACTCGCACGTTCTACATCTCCATCTGCACGAGCCCGATGACGTGCCCTTGCGGATCTCTGAACAGACCGATCGTCGGTCCGTTGGGGACGTCATCAGGCCCCATCATCCGCGTGCCGCGACTGCTGGGCTGCTCATCGATACTCCAGTCGAACGCGCGCTGAAAGAATGTCCGCAGCGAATCCGGATCCTTGCTGACGACCTCGAAGTGAACGACGGGATTCGGCATGTGTAACTCCGTTCAGTGCGGCGAGCGTTATGAGCGCGAGAAATGAATCCCTGCGCACGCATCTAAAGAGCAAGCAATGGGCGTGAATGAAGCGCTGGTCGTCGTTGCGCTCGGTGCGGCGGTCGCAGGATTCGTTCAAGGACTGACCGGTTTTGCTTTTGGATTAACCGCTCTTGCGTTTTGGGCGTGGGTGCTGGAGCCAAAAATTGCAGGGCCCCTGATTGTGCTCGGATCCTTGCTCGGGCATGTCTTTTCGTTGCATCGCGCGCGCACGGGCTTTGACGTCAAGCGCCTTGCGCCGTTGATCGTCGGCGGCATAATCGGCGTACCGCTCGGCGTCGTGCTGCTGAAACACATGAATGCGGATGCGTTTAAGCTGGGCACCGGTATCTTGCTCGTCGTGTATTGTCCGGCGACGCTCTTGTCGCATCGCGTTCCAGGACTCGCGCGCCTTGGTCCTCCGGCAGATGCCGTTGCCGGTGTCGTCAGCGGTGTCATGTCGGGCTTAGGCGGCTTGGGCGGATCGACCTCGACCCTCTGGTGCACGCTGCGCGGCTGGGATCGCGATGCGCTGCGCGCGACCTTTCAGTCGTTTAACTTCGCCTTGCAGCTCACAACGTTCATCGCGTACGCGATCACCGGCGTCATTTCGCGCGAGCTGTTGCGCGATTTTGCGATCGCCGCGCCGGCGCTGATCGTGCCGGCCTTCATCGGCGGAAAGCTCTACGGGCATTTCAGCGACTTGATGTTCCGCCGTCTCGTGCTTGGGTTGCTCACCGTTTCCGGCTGCGTCTTAATCATTAATGTCGTAGTCGCTCACTAAATGGGAAGGAGGAGCGCATGAAGCTGCTTACGATGCTGCTCTTTCTCCTGGCCCAGGGCATTACAGTGCCGGGAACCTGGACGACCGCGACGCCGCTGCCGGTCGCGCGGAGTGAAGATTCGGTGGCTGCGATCGGCAATCGCATCTACGTTGTCGGCGGGTACGCGCAAAGGTCGGTCGATTCCGCGCGCTGCGACGTCTATGACGTGTCGTCTTCGACATGGTCGGCGTGCGCGAGCCTACCGCGCGGGCTCAATCACATCGGCATCGTCGCATTCAACGGTAAGCTTTATACCTACGGCGGCTTCACGGCGCAGAACAACAGTCCGGTCACCGACGCGAACGTCTACGATCCCGCGAGCAATGCGTGGAGCGCGCTCGCACCGTTGCCCCACGCGCTTGGCTCCATTTCGGTCGCCGCGCTCAACGGCAAGATCCATCTCGTCGGCGGCCGCGACGAGCATTCGGTTGCGACGCACTACGTCTATGACATCGCAACGAACAGCTATTCGAACGCAGCGCCGATTCCGATCGGTCGCGATCATATGGGCATGGTCGCGATCAAGGATCGTCTCTATGCAGTCGGCGGCCGCATCGACGACTTCGCGCACAACACGTCTTACTGCCATCGCTACGATCCGAACGTGGATCGCTGGACCGTTTGCGCGGCGATGCCGACAAAACGATCCGGCATGGCGGTCACGCTGTATGAGGGCAAAATCTTCGCGATCGGCGGCGAGTATCAGAGCGGCGTTTTTAACGCTAACGAAGCGTACGATCCGCAGCACGACTCGTGGAGCTCATTCGCACCGCTGGCGCAAGGACGCCACGGCACGGGTGCCGTGGTCGTAGGCGATCGCCTCTATCTCCCGGCAGGGGCGGCGCACAACGGCGGTACTGAGCAAACGAGGACGCTGCTCGTCTTTACGTTATAAGCGCTCGCGCAGCAGCTTCCGAAGAAATAGCCTCGCGCGATCGGTTGCGGGTTGCGTGAAGAACTGCGCCGCCGGCGCCTCTTCGACGATCGCGCCCGCATCCATGAACAGCACGCGGTTTGCGACGTCGCGCGCGAAGCCCATTTCGTGCGTCGCGATCATCATCGTCATCCCGCTGTGCGCGAGGCCGCGCATGACATCCAGGACTTCGTCGATTGTCTCGGGATCGAGCGCCGACGTCGGTTCGTCGAAAAGCATGACCTTCGGCTCCATTGCAAGCGCGCGTGCAATCGCGACGCGCTGCTGCTGCCCTCCGGAGAGCTGCGCGGGGTAAGCGTTCAGCTTATCGGCGAGACCGACGCGCTCGAGAAGTTGTACGGCCTTTTCGCGGGCAAGTTTCTTGGACGTACCGCGCACCTGCACCGGACCGGTCATGACGTTGTGCAGCGCCGACATGTGCGGGAAGAGGTTGAACGATTGGAAGACCATGCCGATCTCGGCGCG
>JBOHTT010000140.1:0-1629 GCA_050733775.1 Vulcanimicrobiaceae bacterium | reverse complement strand
TGCTGCAGCTCGCATTTGCCGTGTACGGCATTCCGCTGCCGGATGGCTACAAGATAGAGCTGCCCTCCGCGAGCATGTGTTCGACGGACGCGTGCGGTTTCGGCGACCGCCTCGAGCATCTGATCTTGCCCACGGTGGTGCTCTCGCTCTTATTCATCGCGACGTGGAGCCGGTTCATGCGCTCCTCGATGCTGGAAGTCGTCAGCACCGATTACATGCGCACCGCGAGGGCAAAAGGTCTTGCAGGCGCGACGGTCGTGCTCAAGCACGGTCTGAAGAACGCACTCATTCCGCTCGTCACCGTCGTCGCGCTTGGCCTGCCGGGGCTCGTTGCCGGCGCCGTCATCACGGAGACCATTTTTGCATGGCCCGGTATGGGACGGCTTTTCATCAACGCGCTGACGCAATTCGATTTCGCGCTGTTGATGGGCTACTTGATGCTCGTCTCGTTATTGGTCGTGCTCTTTAATTTAATCGCGGACATTGCGTACGCGTGGCTCGATCCGCGGGTGAAGTACGGCTGATGACGACGACGCTGCCGACCGCACAGATTCTGTCGGACGAGCTGGAGAAAGAATACGAGCTCCGGCGGCACGTTACGTGGCGGCGCTTCCGCCGGCATAAGCTGGCACTCGCGGGCGCGATCGTCTTCGGACTGATGCTCCTCGTCGCGATTCTCGCCAACGTCATCTCGCCGTGGGATCCGAACTTCATCGACCAAGTGCATTGGAGCGGCTATCCGCTCGCGCCGGGCGTTGCGGGACACCTCCTCGGCACCGACGAGAATGGTCGCGACTTGCTCTCGCGCCTCATCTTCGGCGCGCGCATCTCGCTGACCGTAGCGATTTTTGCCGTCACGATGGAGATCGCGCTCGGGACGGTTCTCGGCGCGATTGCGGGCTTCTATGGCAAGACGATCGACTTCACGATCATGCGGCTCACCGACGTGGTGCTCTCGATACCGCTTTTGCCGCTGTTACTCGTGTTGACGGCGATCGTCGCACAAACTTCGAATAAGGCTTCTCTCAACTTTGCCTCCATCGTGCTGATCATCGGCTTCGTCAGCTGGCCGCCGGTCGCGCGTATCGTGCGCGCTCTGTTCTTGAGTTTGCGAGAGCGCGAATATGCAGAAGCTGCGCGAGCGCTCGGCAACCGGGACCTGCGCATCATCTTCCGGCATCTCTTGCCGAACGCGATGGCGCCGATCATCGTGCAGGCAACGCTCGAGGTCGCAAACGTCATCATCCTCGAGTCGACGCTGTCTTTCTTGGGCTTCGGGATTCAGCCGCCGACCGCCAGTTGGGGTAATATGCTGGCCAACGCCCAAGCTAACATGGCGATCGCGCCCTGGGCCGCCGTTTTCCCCGGCCTGTGCATCCTCGTCACCGTCCTAGCGATTAACTACCTCGGGGACGGCCTTAGAGACGCACTTGACCCCAATATGCGATAGGCCCTATTCTCTCTTGGCCCCGTGCGCGAGTGGCGAAATTGGTAGACGCACTAGCTTGAGGGGCTAGCGCCCGCAAGGGCGTGCTGGTTCGAGTCCAGTCTCGCGCACCACTTTGGCGGCTTCCCACGGCCGCTGCCGGCGTCGCTACGGGGCTCACGGCCGTTTGGCCGCTTCGCCCC
>JBOHTT010000139.1:0-18966 GCA_050733775.1 Vulcanimicrobiaceae bacterium | reverse complement strand
CGAATCGGCGCCGACTTTGACACGTATCTCTTCGACGGAAAGGTTTGCGGCGATGAGCTCTTTGTGCGTCGCCATGTCGATTCCGAGATAACAGGGATTCAGAATCGGCGGCGAGGTGACGCGCACGTGCACTTCACGTGCGCCGGCGTCGCGCAGCAATTTCACGATGCGCGGCGTCGTCGTTCCGCGCACGATTGAGTCGTCGACGACGACCACGCGCTGACCGCTCAGATTTTCCAGAATCGGATTGAACTTCAGAGCTACGCCTTGACTGCGCATCGCTTGATCCGGCGCGATGAAGGTGCGGCCGATATAGCGGTTCTTGATCAGACCCTCGACGTACGGCAGACCCGCTTCGGTCGCGAAGCCGATGCCGCCGGGAATCGCGCTATCCGGCACCGCCATCACGACGTCGGCTTCGACCGGGTACTCGCGGGCAAGCTGCTTGCCCATTTCGTGGCGCGCCTTATAAATCGAGCGGTCGTTGAGCTTGGAATCGGGCCGCGCGAAGTAGATATATTCGAACATGCACAGCGCCTCGGGCTCGGTGCGCTTCGTGTGGCGCGAGTGAATGCCGTCGTCGTCCACGCGAACGATCTCGCCCGGTTCGATCTCGCGGATCAGCTGAGCGCCGACCGTTGCGAGCGCGCACGATTCGGACGCGATGATGTAGCCGCCGTCTTCGAAACGCCCGATGCAGAGCGGACGGATGCCCCACGGATCGCGGAAACCATACATCTCGCGCTCCGTGGCGACGACGCACGAGTACGCTCCGTCGGCGCGCGTCATGACGTCGGCGATGCGCTCGTCCATCGTCGGTTTCTCCACGTCGACGATGGCCTTCGAGAGCACCTCGGAGTCGGAGCTCGCAACCAGCGTGAGATCGGGTGAAAGCCCTGCGCGAATCTGGTCGTGGTTGGTCAGATTACCGTTGTGCGCAAAAACGAATTCCCCGATCGTCGTATTTTCCAAGAGCGGCTGCGCGTTGACGACGACCGAGCTGCCCGTGGTCGAATAGCGCGTATGCCCGACAGCGAGATAGCCGCTGAGCTTTTGCAGCTTGTCCTCGTCGAAGATCGCGCCGACCAAGCCCATCGAGACGTGGGAGACGATGCGACCTCCATCGGAGACCGCGATGCCCGCCGATTCCTGACCGCGGTGCTGCAGTGCGTATAACGCAAAGTACGCGAGGCGCGCCGCGTCTCGCCCGGGGGCAAATACTCCAACGACACCGCACATGGGCTACCTTACTTGAGAACCTCGCCGCCCCTCAGAGGTTCCGCCGAGGTCCGTTTGGTTGCCTGCTAGTCGTCGGATCGGCGCATGCCGATGAGCTCGAGCAGCACGATGAAGATGTTGATGGCGTCGAGGTAGATATTGACCGCGAGATCGACGGCGGTGTTTCCGTCGCCGCCGGCGCGGATGCGCGTGAAATCCACCAGCGTCAAGAGTGTGAAGACGCCCAGCACGAGCCAGTCGTAAACGGCCGGTTGGATGAAGTGGAAGAAAATCGAGATCAGCCCGATGATGATGAGCGCGATCAGCGCCCCGTACGCAAACGACGCAAATCGGCGCCAGTCGAAGCTGAATGTGTACGCAACGAGGCCGAGGCACGTCATGCCGAGCGCGGTGGTCGCGGCGGCATCCACGACGACGCCTGGACCCAACCGAGTGACGTATGCGCTAATCGTCGGCGCGAGACCGATGCCCCAAAGTGCGGTAAACACGTAAAACAGCAGCAGCGCAGTCTGCTGATTGCGGCGGACTGCCGACATCACGAACAGGAGCACGAAACCGGCGATCAAGGCAATGAGACCGACGCCATTCGAAACGTGCATCTGCTCGCCGACATACGCGAAGAACGCGGTGATCGCAAAGCCGATGCCGGTGATGCCGAGGACCGTACCGAGCAGGCTGGACGTCGAAACGGCACCAAATCCCGGCCCCTGATAGGTCGGACGCTGTTGCATATACATCTCGCCCCTCACTACCCAATGCCCGGGCGCCGGGTTACGTTCAGTCGGCTTGCTCTTCTCGCCGGCACGGCCGCCGCCGTTTTTGGGGCCGCCTTCCGGCGGGCTTCCGCCGCCCCGTCGCTCGCATTCCAGCTCCACGGAGAGTACTGGTCGCGGCGCGAGCAGATCGTGCCGGCAGTCGACCCGCAAGTATTCGTCCAGGACCCGCACGTCACCGTAGGCGGCATCGGCCTTGAGAACATCGAGCACATCGCCGGCCTGCGCGCCTTGCAGCTGGACGACAAAAGCCTTCCGCTCTTCACGGCGGACGGCGTGCATCTTGGGTTTACGTCCACCAAATGGCTCTCCGCGAGCGGCACCGCTGAAATCCTCGACGACGCATCGGGCTCGCCGGTCGTCGAAATGCGCTTTCACGGCCTCGTCGCGTTCGGCGTCTACACCGTCTTCAAGCAGATCCCCGGCGCGACGCGCCCCGTCAGCGTCCCGCTCGACGGAACGGGAAAATCGAGCACGTTTCGCGCCGCGGAAACGGGCAGCGCTTACGTGCGCGTTCGTTCGCCGCAGGCACTCGACGAAACGAGCACGCTACGGCTCGTGTATCACAGCGACGGGCACGCACGCGGACTCGATCCCGGGCAGCTCGGCATTGTCGCGCACGAGCAGCTGGTGGCGCCGCTCGGAAGCAGCTAACCGGTTGCGCGCCGCGACGTTTGCTCCTCGATCTCGGTGCGCATCGAAACGAGCTGGTTGTCGTAGATGACGCGCGCTTCGTCGAGCAACCGCCAAATCTGTGGATCGCTGATTTGGTAACGAATCGTGGTTCCGCGCCGCTGCGTCACGACCAAACGGCGCTGCCGCAATACCGCTAATTGTTGTGAGAGCGTCGATTGCTCGACGCCGAGCTTCTCGCGCAATTCGTTCACGCTCACCGGACCTTCTTGCAGCGCGTCGAGGACGCGCATCCGCAACGGGTGCGCCAGAGCTTTGAAGAATTCGGCGAGGAAGGAATATTGCATTATTGTGATATTACTATATTGGCAGACAAAGCCAAGGTCCCTCTCTGAGCAGTCGGTTAAGGGCCTGCTTGTTCTGATATTCCCGCACACTTCTCCGACAGGTCTGAACGATTGCACATCTCTGCCAACGGGACGCCGTCACGGTGACGCGCCGCGAAGAAATCATTGCGGCATTGGACCTGCTGGCGGACGTTCGCTTTCAGTACGATGCATGGGTTCGTCGCACACCTTCCGCGGATGCGCCGAATTTCAACGACTTGATTGCCGACCTGTACGATACGGGGGACGTACGACGCGTGCTCGGCCAATCGCTCGCGGAATCCGGACTGACGCGCAAACAACATCACGCGCTTGAGGCCGCCGTCACGGCGCTGGACGCGCTGCTCGAGAGCCATCCGTCCGAAGAGTCGGACGAGGTTATGCTGCAAGATCCTCGCTGGCCGCAAATTCGCATCGCCGCAGGGCGCGCGGCGAAGGCTCTGCGCGAAACCGACTAGGTCTCTGCGCTTAGCCCAGCTTGGCGATGTCGCTGCGATACGATAGTTGCGCGTGCGGGCTAAGCTGCTTCGCCAGCTGAGCGACGGCGCCATATGCGTGCTCGCGCGCGACCTCGACGTTGCTGCCCAGCGCCGCAAGCGTAAGAACGCGGCCGCCCGCAGCATGGACGGCTCGATCGCGAAGTTTCGACGTCCCCCAAAACACGTGCGCATCGGCCGGAAGCTCGAGGCTCGAGGGCAGATCGTTCACGGGCGTGCTCGCGCGCGGATATCCGGGGCTTGCGAACGTTACGCACACGCACGCGTCGCCGCCGACCGTCGCCGCGTCGGGTTCGACCGCGCCGCCGGCAACGCTGTACAGCAAACGCGCGAAATCGCCTTGCACGCGCGGCATCAACGCTTGCGTTTCCGGATCGCCGAAGCGCGCGTTGAATTCCAACACTCTTGGCCCCTTCGCCGTCCACATGAGGCCGCAATAGAGCACGCCGACGTACACTTCGCCGTCCGCAAGTAAACCCTCGAGCACCGGCGCGATGATTTCGCGGCGAACGACATCCATGTAATCTTCAGGAAAACCCTCGGGCGGTGAGTACGCGCCCATTCCCCCGGTGTTCGGGCCGGTATCGCCGTCGCCGGCACGTTTGTAGTCGCACGCAGCCGCAAACGGCAGCATCGCGCGGCCGTCGCAAAGCGCAAACACGGAAATCTCTTTGCCGAAAAGCCGTTCTTCGAGCAGAACGTCGGTGCCGCCGCCGGGAATGCCCGCATTTGCGTACCAGTCTGCGACGACGGCGCCGGCAGTACTGACGTCCGGAGCGACGACGACGCCTTTGCCCGCTGCAAGCCCGTCGGCTTTGATCACAACGTCGACGTCCGGCCATTCTTCGATTGCGGTCATCGCTTGCGGCAATGTGTGGACGACGCGCGAGCGAGCGGTCGGGATGCCGTGACGATCCAAGAAGCGTTTCGCAAATATCTTGCTCGACTCGAGACGTCCGGCGGAACGGTTTGGTCCGAAAACTGCGATGCCGGCCTCGCGCAAACGATCGCCGACACCGGCAGCGACCGCACTTTCCGGTCCGAGCACGGCCAAATCGATATGCTCGCGACGCGCGCGCTCGGTGAGCGCCTTGCCGTCGGTTGCCGCGATCTCCCAATTGTCGCCGCGCGACGCCGTCCCGGCATTTCCAGGCGATGCCGCCACGGATTCGACCGATGCGCATTGCGACAGCCGCCAAGAGAGGGCGTCTTCACGACCGCCGCCCCCGACGACCAGCACCCTCATTCCCACTCGACGGTTGCCGGCGGTTTCGACGTAACGTCGTACGCGACGCGGTTGACGCCGGAGACTTCGTTGACGATGCGCGAGCTGATGCGTTCCAGCAAATCGTGAGGCAAGCGCGCCCAATCAGCAGTCATGCCGTCTTCGCTGACGATCGCGCGCACGGCAACCAGATTCGCGTACGTGCGACCGTCGCCCATTACGCCCACGGACCGCAGCGGCGTCAGCACTGCGAAATATTGCCACGGTTTGGGGCTGAGATTCGCCGCCTCGATCTCGCTCGTGACGATGAAGTCGGCTTCGCGCACGGCAACGAGGCGTTCTTCGTCGACCGCACCGAGCACGCGCACCGCGAGTCCAGGCCCTGGGAAAGGCTGACGCTCGACGATTGCCGTCGGCAAACCCAACACGCGTCCGACCGCGCGCACTTCGTCTTTGAACAGCGAGCGCAGCGGCTCGATGAGCGCGAGCTGCATTTTCTCCGGGAGGCCGCCGACGTTGTGATGCGATTTGATCTTGTGTCCGGCCTTCGATTGCGGTGTCTTCGATTCAATGACGTCCGGATAGAGCGTGCCCTGTACGAGATATCGCACGCCGGGAATTTTTGCGGCTTCCTCTTCAAAGACGGCGATGAACTCGTGGCCGATACGAATGCGTTTCTCTTCCGGATCGACGATGTCGCGCAGGCGGTCGAGGAATCTGCGCGATGCGTCGACGTGGACGACGTTGAGGTGCAGCAGATCGCGAAACGCGGAAACGACGTCGCGAGCCTCATTCTTGCGCAGCAGCCCATGATCGACAAAGACGCAGGTGAGCTGCTTGCCGATGGCACGCGCGACCAACGTCGCTGCGACCGCCGAATCGACGCCGCCGGACAGCGCGCAGATGACTTGCGCGTCGCCGACGCGTTCGCGAATTTCCGCGACGGACGTCTCGACGAACGATTCCATCTTCCAGTCCGGCGGAATCCGAGCGATCTCGTGCAGGAAATTCTCGAAGACCGTTCGGCCGGCGTCCGTATGAAAGACTTCCGGATGGAACTGCACGGCGTAGAAACGCCGGCGTTCATCGCCCATCGCCGCAACGGCGCAGCGCTCGGTGTGCGCGAGCGTCCGAAAACCGGACGGCACTTCAATGACGCTATCGCCGTGCGACATCCAGACGCGCGACTGCGATGGAACCGCGCCTAAAAGCGGCGATTCGCGCGCGTCGACCGTGAGCGTCGCGGGGCCGTACTCGCTGAGACCGTGCGGAATCAGCTTGCCGCCAAGATCGCGCGCCATGAGCTGCTGACCGTAGCAGATGCCGAGAATCGGCAAACCGCTTTCCCATATGCGCTTGTCAACACCGAGCGCGTTCGGCGCGAGCGTGCTTTCCGGACCTCCGGTCAGGATGACCGCAGCAGGTTCGCGCCCCTGGATCTCTTCCCACGGCGTGTCGTACGGAAGAATCTCGGAATACACGCTTGCTTCACGGACGCGGCGTGCAATCAACTGCGCGTATTGAGCGCCGAAATCGAGGATGACGACCGTCGCCGGTCGCGAGGCGATACCTACGGCCACGGGTATGTCTTCAACGCTCACGTCAGAATCGCTTCGAGGGAGCCCGCCTTGTCCGCCATCTTGATTTCCATCGCGATGCGCTCGCCGACGGAAACGTCGCGTCCCCAGCGATACGACGAATACGGCGTGTAGCGCGTTCCGGGTGAGCCCGGAATGCGCAGCGATACGTCGTAGACGACGAACGATTTCGGTGGACCGGCGACGATCGCGCACTGCAACGCGAATGGACCGATGATACCGGGCGGCGTCATCTCGCGCGCGGCGCGCACGAGCCGCTCGCCCAAATCGAACCCCGGCTCGAGCATCGATTCGGTGAGCGTCGCGGCGATGTGGCCCGCTTCTTCCATGCGAATCGGCTCGTCCGCGAGCGCTTGCGCCTGCGCGAACGGCAAACCGCGCAAGCCGTCCAAATTCGTCTGCCGCCGCGTGTCGGTTCCCATCAACTCCAGCTCTCCGAGCACGGGCGAATAGAAGAAATTGAGATTCACCGTAGGCCCAAGCAGATATTCCTCGATCACGGCGCCTTCCAAACCGCGCTCGTCGACGATCCCGGCAGCGATGAGGCGTTGCGCTTCGCGCTCGTATTCCTCATACGAGCGCACCAAGAAAAAGGCGCGCTCGAAGCTGACTTTCTTGTGCGGCGCCTTCACGAGCGCGAGCCCGTCGATGTCGGCCGGCCTCGCCATTCGCCGCGGGAAACGGATTCCCGCGCGCTCCATGATTGCGTACTGGTTGTTCGGCTCGTCGCGTTCCTCGGCGCGCAGCAAGCGTCGATTGCCGAAGAACGGGACTTTCATCCCGGCCTCGATTTCGTCGTAGGAATATTTCTGGTGCAGATACACTTCGAACGAGCGGTTCGGCACGAACACCGCATTGCGCCGCGCGAGCTCCTCTTGAATGCGCGGTTCCAGGATCTGCGGGAATGAATCGACCTCGATCACCTCATCGACGCAGCCCCGCGGATACGCGCCGCCCTGCACGCGGAAATGGTGCGCGTACGTTCGATCGCGGCCTTTCGCCACCACGATGACGTTGCGCAAGCCCTGCGCGCGCGCACCCGCCGCAACCTCGAGAGCCGAATGGCTCCCGATCGCGCAGAGGGTGACTTCCGCTGTCCCTCGACTACGCAACGCTACGCGTTGCTACGCTCGGGATGACAACTAAGATTCGCTCGGTGTCTCATCAAGTACGACGTGAAGCGCGTTGCCGAGCAGCGCGTTCTTGATCTCACGCGCGATGCGCCGGCCCGTCGACATCGGCTCGCTGTAGTTCAGATACGAATATGGCGACCCGTCGATGAACAGGTTGGTGCCGGCGACGATGCGCGCCGAAATTTCCATGATGTAGAACTGCGCATCCGGCGTGATGATCGTTTCGATGCAAAACGCACCGAAAAGGCCCTTCGGCGGACAGATCTCTCGCGAGACGCGGACGACGTCTTCGCCCATGCGATACGCTTCGGCGAGCATCGATTCGCGCAGCGAGAGCGGCGAATTTCCGACGACGACGTAGGAAGGCTGGATGTCCATGCCTTCTTGGGCACGCGAGGGAATGCGGCCGAGCGAATCGACGTTCGTCTCGTAGCGGCGATCCATCGACATGATCTCGAGCTTGTCGCTCAAAGGCGAATAAAAGTAGTGAATGTAGAGCGGGACGCCGATGATGTACTCTTGCAGGATGTAGTTGCGCTTCGCGAGCGAGCCGGCGCGTTCTTCAAAATCTTGTGCGTCGCGCACGAACATGTAGCCGCGACCACCTTGCGCACCGTAGAGCTTGACGATGACGGGACGATCGATTTCCGCGCCGGTGCGGAATTGCCGCGGCAGGCGCAGCCCGGCACGCGACAGCCACTCGCGCTGGAGCTCGCGACTGGCTTCCCAATCGAGCACGGCCTTGTTGCCGAAATACGGAACCTTCATCTCCTTGTGCTCTTCGAGCGACAAGTACGCAACGAACGATCCGTGCGGCACGATGATGACCTTGCGGCTCTCGAGCTGCGGAACGATCTGCATGAAGTCCGAGTACTCGTCGACACCGATGACTTCGTCGACAAAGGCGAACGAGCGATAAAGCCGCTCCGTCTCGCGATTGGCAATGGCAAGCGTGCGAAAACCTTCGTCGTGCGCGCCTTTGAGGATCTGGAGGGCGGAATGCGACCCCAGCGTTCCGATTGTATACGGCTTGCCGGTTGCGGGATCGGTGACGAACGGCTTGATTTCGGGCGTTAAGATCATGCTCGTATTGCTCGTTGGAACGCCGGATTGCACAAAAGCGTTTCAACGGCGCGTTCGAGGATCGGGGCCGGAACGTCGCGCCCGCTCTCGTCAAGCAGCCGCCAGGATGTCGCTTGCCACGCGCGGTGGACGCCGGGAAGCTCGACGCCGCCGATCACGACCCGCTCGTGCGGCGCCGGCGGCTCGCCGGCAGTTATCCACACCTCGCCCGCGCCCGGCCGCGGCCGTTCGAGCCGGCGAAGGCGGTGTTTGTTCGGATTGTAGACGGTCGCGACGGTGCGGAGCGTCCGTTCGAGCGCGTTCTCGTCGGCATTGTCGTCCGTATCGAAGACGTGGACCGCGGCGCGGGCGATGCCGGCGCACGGAACGCCGAGGCGCTGCAGCGTGGTGAGCGCCGTCGCGGCTTCGTTATCGGGAATGGCCAGCGTAACCGCGTACGCGCGCTCGATCATGCGAACGCCTTCGCGAAGCTTTCGAAAAGCGTAATGCCTCCCGACGGCCGTAGCGCCTCTTGGGCCGAACGTGGGCGAGCCGCCTCTTCGCGGTGCATGAACGTCCACGCATCGCGCTCCGGATGCGGCATGACGGCCAGCACGTTGCCGACCTCGTTCACGAGACCGGCTGCACCGAGCGCCGAGCCGTTCGGAACGACGTCGTTGCGTATTTCGCCTTCGCGCGTGCTATAGACGAACGCGAGATGCCCGCCTTGCACGATGCGCTCGAGCTCCGGCGCCGCTGCGGCAAGCCGGCCTTCGGCGTGCGCGGCCCACGCCGGGATGACGGCGCCTTCACCGAGTGCGGCGACGATGGGGCTGCGCGACGGCGGCACGGCGAGGCGCATGTACGTGTGCACGCAGCGAAAACGGCCGCCGTGCGCGTTCGGCGCAAATGCCGCCGTCGGACGGCGAATCGCTCCCGTCCCGGGAACGAGTCCCGCTTCCGCCAGCATTTGCGCGCCGTTGCAAATGCCGAGAACGAGTTTCTTGCGCTGCGCGGCGTCGATAATGACGTCCATTGCAGGGTCGTGCGCGGCAATCGCGCCTGCGCGCACGCGATCTTCGTACGCGAAACCGCCCGACAACACGTAGCCGTCGGCGCCGCGAACTGCAGCACTCGTATCGCTCGAAGGGACGAGACGCGCGTCCAGACCGACCGCGTCGAGCGCGCGCTTCGTTTCGTCTTCAGAGTTCGTGCCGGGAAAGACGTAGACGACGATTTTGGGTTTCACGATTCGTCTTCCGGCGGATCGTAGAAACCGCGCAGCGGCGCTTCCCACGCCTCGCGAAGCGCACCGACCTCAAAACTGACGTCACCCAGCACGAGGCGAGCGTCGCCGGTGACGGCGCCGAGTGCCGAAACCGGTACGCCGTGCTTGCCGGCCAGCGACTCGAAGCGCGCGGCGTCCGCGACTTCGACGACGAAGCCGCCGCTCTCGCCAAACCACGCACCGGCTTCGCCGATACTCGGTGCCCACGTGCGTGACGCGTCGATACGCGCGCCGAGCGCGCGCGACGCTGCTCCGAATGCCATCTCGCTCACCGTCACTGCGAGCCCGCCATCCGAAATGTCGTGCGCCGCGAGGACGAGATCGTTGGCGTAGGCATCCAGCAACAATGCGATCTCGCGTCCGGCCGCTTCCGGGTCGGCGGCTGCGAGCGCGTCGCGCGACGCGTCTTCGATTGCGGTTGCAACGATGGAGCCGCCGAGGGCGTCGCTGCGCGCTCCAATCAAGAACAATTTCGACCCCGCTGCTTTGAGTGCGCTCGTCGCGACGCGCGAGATGTCGGCGACGGTACCCACGCACGCGACGATGGGCGAAGCGGGCACGGCGTTGCCGCCGGCGCTCGTGTTGTACAAGCTGACGTTGCCGGACACGAACGGCAACCGAAGTGCATTAGCCGCATCGGCCAAGCCGTCGACGCCCGCGACGAATTCACCGAATTGCGCGGGATCGTCGGCATCGCCGAAGTTGAGACAATCCGTCAGCGCCGCCGGTCGAGCACCGATTGCGGCCACATTGCGCGCCGCCTCGATCACGGCGTGCGCGCCGGCAATTTTCGGATCGAGCGCCCCGTAGCGCGGATTACCGCCGAGTCCGAGCGCCACGCCGAGCGGCGCGCCTGCGACCGGAACGAGAACGCCGGCATCGGCATATCCGCGCGGAATTGCCGTCGCGCCGCGCACGACACCGTCGTAGCGCTCGAAAATCGGGGCGCGCGAGCACACGTCGTGATGCGCGAGCACCTTCAGCAGCAGCGTTGCCGGATTGGCGCTGCGAGCCTGGCTCTGTTGCAGCCGCGGCCGCGGCAATTCGTATGGCCGTTCGTACGCGATGCCACCGGTTAGAAAACCGATGTCGACGTCCATCACCACGTCACTGCGATACGTGCAGACGTAGCGTTTTTCTTTCGTGACCTTGCCGATTACGGCGGCCTGAGCGCCGCGCGCGACGCCCGGCAAATTGAACTCTTCGTTGTATATCTTCAAGAGCTTCGGCGTGAACGACGGCGGGACGACCCAGCACATCCGTTCTTGCGTCTCACCGACGGCGATGACGGGCGGCGGCAGCTGCGGATCGGTGACGTGCACGCGATCCAGCTCGATGCGCGCGCCGAGTCCGCCGCTCGCAACGATTTCGGCCGTGCAGCCCATCACGCCGCCGGCGCCCAAATCCTTGAACGCGACTTCGATGCCTTCTTCTCGCAGCACGTCGAAGACGCGATAGCTCGCGCGCATGAGCACGCTCTTAAGGAAGGCGTCCGGCACCTGCACCGCACCTTTGTTCGCCTCCGCATCGGCCGCGTCGAGCCCGAGCGAGCTGAACGACGCGCCGCCGAATCCGCTGAGGTCCGTCGCCTTACCGACGAGCACGATGTCCCAACCCACACTTGCCGCGGGCGCGCGCGAATGAATGATGTCGCGTTCCTTCACGATGCCTAGCGCGACGACGTTGACGAGCACGTTGTCGTCGAAGCGCGGATCGAAGAATACGTCGCCGCAGATATTTGGAATTCCGATGGCGTTGCCGTACGAGGCGATGCCGTCGACGACGCCCTGTGCGACGTAGTGCGCGTACGTACTCGTGCCGAAACGCAGCGGATCGGCTACGCCGATCAAACGCGCGCCCATGCACAGCACGTCGCGGACGATGCCGCCGATGCCGGTTGCGGCCCCCTCGTAAGGCACGACTTGCGAAGGATGGTTGTGCGATTCGTGCGCGATCACGACGCCATACGATTCACCTTGCCACGAGCCGAGCCGCACGATGCCGGCATCTTCTCCGGGGCCGAGAATGACGTGCTCGCCGCTCGTCGGCAACCGGCGCAAAAATGCACGGCTCGATTTATACGAGCAATGCTCGCTCCATTGCGCGTCGAACGCAAACCACTCGACGGTCGAAGGTTCGCGACCGAGCGTGCGAACGACGCGCTCGCGCTCTTCCCGCGAGAGCGCGACCGGAAGCGATTCGGCGCTCGAAATCAAGCCAACGCCGTACCGGGCGGCTGCGGCGGAGGAGGAGCGTTGAGCTGCGCGTCGGCCTGAAGGATCGCGGAGCGCATATTCGCCTGCGTGAGCATCACGCGGCCGAACAGCACCGTATCGTCAAAGGCAAACGCTTTTGCAATCGCTTGCGCAGTCATCTCGGGGGAATTTTCCGGCACATCGAACACCGGATTCGTCGTCGACGCACTCACCATCGCGTGCAAGCTCGGCGGCCCGGACGTGACGTACGCGAGACGCGCAAACGTGGCGTCGAGCTGCTGGACGAGCTGCACGACGTAGGTCGGCGTCAGCACGCTGGACGCGACGTGGCGCCCCAGGGGCAGCCCGTAGCCTTGAACGTGCCGCATGACGTCGCCGGAAGCATCCAGCTGCCGTTGATCTTCGGCAAACACCGCGACCATGCCGGAACGCATCTGCGGAAACGAGCCGACCATCTCGGCCACCTGCTCGTACGCTTGACGCACGCGATCGAGCGCGTCAGGCGTGACCGTCTGCAAGTTGCGATACATCTGCTTGTCGAGCATCAGATCTTCGCGTCCTTGCGGCCACAGGCGCCAGGCGTCGTTGTCGACCACGTCCGCGATAACGAGCGCGCCTTTGTTCTCGCCGGTGGAGAGCCGCCCGAACTCAATCTTCAAATCGATCAGCAAGACGTCTCGGCGCCGCCAAGCGTGCGCCAGAACTTCGAATACCATGCGCGCGATCTCGCCCATCGCCGCAACCTCGCCGGGGTTGGCAATGCCTTTCGCGACGATCTCTTCAGGTTCGATCATCGGGTCGTGATTGGCGTCGTCTTTAATGAAAAATTCGAGCACTCGGGGCACGAGTAACGTGCCGCGTGGAATCGACTTACGCTTCACGTACGAGCCCGCTGCGACACCGCGCGTTACGACCTCCAGCGGAATCATCTGACAGCGGCGCACGAGGATTTCGTTGTCGTCGTCGTCTTCGCCGCCGGAAAGATAGTGGGTCGGAAAACCGCACAGGTTCAGCAAACGGAAGACGCGCGCGGTCGTCTGCGCGGCCAGCCGTCCTTTGCCTTCGATGACGTTCTTTCGCGCTCCGTCGCCGGCCGTGATGTTGTCGCTGCTCTTCATCACGACGACGTCAGGCTGCTCGGGTGACTCGAACAGCGCTTTCGTCTTACCGCGTGCGATCTCCAAACCCTTATTCACGGTGCTCCTATCGTCTCCATAATCTCTTTGGCAAGCCGCTCGGCGCGCTCGGGCGCGTCGCCGACGTGCGTCGTCGGATCGAGGCGCGAGCGGATCTCTGCAGGATCGACGTAGTGGGAAATCGCTTCGTCGTCGGCGAGGTTGCGCGCCAGCGGATTCACCTCGCCGCGCGCGATCGCTTCCCACGCTTGCATCGACGCTGCCCGAATCGACTCGTGCAGATCTTGCCGGTTCGCGCCCGCTTTTGCCGCCATCATCATCACGGTCTCGGTTCCGGCGAACGGGCCGAAGGTTCGCAGGTTGTGTGAGATCCGCGCTTCGTCGACGCGCAAACCGCGGACGATGCGCGAGCCGAGCGAGACGATCTCGTCGGCGCAGAGCAGCGACTCGGGAAGGATCGTTCGCCGGTTCGCGCTGTCGTCGAGCGTGCGCTCGAGCATGTTGGAGGCGGCGTTGCCGAACGCGACGTCGGCGTACGCGGGCAAGAGCCGCGCCAGCGAGTTGATTCGCTCCGACATCACCGGATTGCGTTTGAAGGGCATTGCGGAGCTGCCGACTTGACGCTCGCCGAAGGGCTCGAACATTTCGCCGACTCCCGGCGTCGAGAGGAAGCGCACGTCGTAGGCAAACTTCGACAGCGATGCGCCGAGGCCGGCTAGCGTCGAAATCAAGAGATAGTCGAGCTTACGCGGATACGTCTGCGAGCTGACTTCGCGCGCCGAAAGATCGAAGCGCTCGAGGATCTCCCCTTCCTGTTCGCGCGGCGTGCGGCCGGTGCCGGACAGCAAATCCTGATACGACGCCGAGGTCCCGACCGCGCCGCGAATGCCCTTCGCCGTGAGGTTCTCGCGAACGAAGCGCAGCTGCCCACGATCGATGAGCAGGTCTTGCGCGTACAGCGCGAGACGATAACCGACGGTTGTCGGTTCGGCCGGCTGGAGATGCGTATAGCCGATGCAGACCAGACGTGCGTGGCGTTCGATTTGCTCGGCGAAGGCGCGGAGCACGTCGTCCACGCCGCGCAGGACGATGTCGAGCCCCTTACGCAGGCGGAACATCTCGACGGTATCCTCGACGTCCATCGACGTCGCGCCGAGGTGAATCTTACCGCCGCCGACGGTGGCTTGCGAAGCGAAGACGCGAATCTCCGCCATGAGGTCGTGCCCGATCTCACGCTCGATCTCGAGCGCTCGCGGAATATCGATCTCTTCGGCGTGCTTGCGCAAGTCGTGGAGCTCCGCCTCGTTGACGAGCCCGCTCTTCGCTTGCGACTCCGCCAGTGCGATCCAAACCGCGCGCCACAGCCGCCGGCGTTCGCGCTCTGCAAAAAGCTTGCGCAGCTCTTCGCGCCCGTAGCGCCACGCAAACGGTGAGGTGTAGGTTTCGTGATTGTTCACAGCTTCGAGGCTTCCGACGTCACGAGTTCGACGATCGTCTTCGGGTCCTCCACGCGCCCGGTAACGATGGCCTCAAATCCACGCACCGCCAGCTCGAAGCCGCGGCGCGCGCGGCGCTCGCCGAGCCGCCGTGCCAACGGCGCCAGTTTTCCGGCACGCCAGCGAAACCGGGGCTCGAGCTCCATGCCGCGCACGACTTGCCAGATCAGGTCGTACTCTGCCGCGAGTGCGCCCATCAACGCCGTACCGGCGCCGCGTTCGCGATCGAAAAGCTCGGCCGCGTGCGCCAGGGCTTCGCTCGGACGTCCCTCGACGAGCGCGGCAGCATACTGCCACGCTTTGGGCTCGACGGTCGCGAGCATCTCGGCCTCGAGATGCGCGAACGTGATCTTCGTATCCAGCAGCGCCAGCTTTTCCAAATCGGTGCGCACGGCACCCAGATCCGATTCGCCGCCGGCGAGCGTCGCGACGACGCGCGGCTCGGCCGTCGCGCCAAGCGAGCGAAGAGTCTCATCGATGAAGCGAACGCGCCCGTCGGCGGTCGGCGTCGTGTCGATGCGCAGTGCGGTGCGACCCGCGAGTGAGGCAAACGTTTCGGGTTTCGTGCCCTTACGCACCACCGTGAGATCTTCCAAGACGAGCGTGTTGCCTTCGGGCACCGACTGGGCGACTTCCCAAACGCCCTTGCGTTCGGCCGCGCGCAGCGCTCCGGCATCGCGCAAGACGACGACGCGGTGCTCGGCCAAAAACGGCATTGCGGAAGCGGCGCTCTGCAACTTCTGCAAGTCGAGCGATTCCGGCGAAAACGTCTCGAGGTTGAGATCTCGCGCAGCTTCCGGAAGTTGACGCTCGAGAATCGACCCGATCGCGGCCTCGGCAAAAAGCCGCTCGGTGCCGTCAACTATGACCAGGGATCCGATCTTGGGTTGTTTGTCGACGAACTCGTAATACTTAATCGGCGGCCGCGTTTCGTACGAAGTTGGGACGATATTCCAAATCGGGAATCGTCTCGGAATACGGCGGCCGGATCACCCCGTACTCCGTCACGAATGCCGTCACGAGACGCGCCGGCGTGACGTCGAATGCGGGGTTGTACGCCGCGTCTTCTGCGGCGATGCGAATTTCTTCCGGACGGCGCTCTTCGATCGGAATCGTCTCTCCCGAGGCCAGCGAGAAGTCGAACGTCGAGCGCGGGGCCGCAACGTAGAAAGGAATTCCGTGATGTGCCGCGGCGATCGCGTGCGCGTAGGTACCGATCTTGTTCGCGACGTCGCCATTGCGCGCGATGCGATCGGCGCCGAGGATGACGAGCCGAATACTCTTACGCTGCATGGTGATTGCAGCGGCGCTGTCGACGATCACGGTCGCGGGTACGCCGGCTTGACGCAGCTCGTACATCGTCAGACGCGCGCCTTGCAACAGCGGCCGCGTCTCGCAGGCGAAGACGTCGATGGCTTTGCCGGCGCGGCGCGCCGCGACGATTGCGCCGAGCGCCGTCCCCTCGCCGCCGGTCGCGAGCGGACCGGTATTGCAGTGCGTGAGCACCGTGCCTTCGCGCGGAAAGAGCTCGATCGCGGCTTCGCCGATGAGACGGTCGATCGCGATCTGTTCCTCATGGATCGCGCGCGCTTCCGCGAGAAAGTCGCCGTCTTGCCGCGCGCGCACGCGGTCGACGGCCCACGCCAGATTCACGGCGGTCGGGCGCGCTTCGCGAATTCGCAGAAACGCGCGTTCGCGCTCGGTTCCATCGTGCAATTCTGCGGCGAGCGCGCAGCCGTACGCGCCGAAGACGCCGATTGCCGGAGCGCCGCGCACGGCGAGCGTCGCGATCGCTTCGACGACGTCGTCGACCGACTGCGCGCGAAGAACGCGCACTTCATGAGGAAGCGCGCGTTGGTCGATGTAACCGATCGCGCTGCCGTCCCAGAAGACGGGAGCGCCGGAAGTTAGGCCCTTACCGGT
Organism: Vulcanimicrobiaceae bacterium; assembly: GCA_050733775.1. Classification (GTDB taxonomy): domain Bacteria; phylum Vulcanimicrobiota; class Vulcanimicrobiia; order Vulcanimicrobiales; family Vulcanimicrobiaceae; genus JAFAMS01. The sequence goes on along the minus strand of JBOHTT010000139.1, from coordinate 2,361 downwards.
TGTGGTGCTTGCGCCGTGTAGCAGGTGCGGCAATAGACCGGACGATCACCTCGTGGTTTGAATGAGACGGTCGTATTGATTCCGCATGAGGCGCATACCGCCTCGAACATCTCACGTGGTCCGCTGCTCGGCGGTCCACCCTGCGCCCGCTGAGCCTTTCGCGCGTTCCGGCAATCGCGGCAACGCTGTGGTTCGTTTTCGAAGCCCTTCTCGGAGTAAAACTGCTGTTCGCGAACCGTGAAGGTGAAGTTGACCCCACAGTCCTTGCATGCGATAGATTTGTCTTGCACCAGACCCTCCCGGAAACCGCCAAGCATGCGCAGGCCCGCCGGCTCTATACCGTAGGCAAGCAGTATACGTGAGGGGCCAAGCGCTTGGCAACGGGACGGCCCTCTAGCGGGCGACCCCTTGCCGGAAGGCCGTTATCGTGGCCGCCGCGAGCGCCGCTTCGAAGCCCTTATCGCCTCGCTCCGGGTCGGCGCGCTCCTCCGCCTGGGCGCGCGTGTCGGTGGTCAGCACGCCGAACCCAATCGGTTTGCCGGCGGCCAGCTGGACGTCCATGATGCCGCGGGCGCACTCGCCGGCGACGTAGTCGAAGTGCGGGGTATCTCCCCTGATCACGACGCCGAGGGCGACGCAGGCGTCGAAGCCCGCGTCGAGCGCCAGCTTTGATGCCAGCGGCAGCTCGAAGCACCCCGGAACGCCGTAGGTGACGATGTCGTCCGGCCGCACGCCGCATGCAGCCAGGGCGCGCCGCGCGCCGTCTTCGAGCTGCTCGGCGAGATCCTCGTAGAAACGCGCGACGATCAGCGCGACCCGCGCGCCGCCAATTTGTGGAATGCGTTCGTGCGTGCGCCGATGGAGCGTCACGTTCGCTTGCCGGCTCCGACCGCCGCCGCGAAGACGTGACCGAGTTTCTCGCGTTTGGTCTCGAGGTAACGCGCGTTGAATTCGTTCGGCTTGGTTGCGAGCGGAATCAACTCGAGAATCCGCAGACCGTAGCCTTCGAGTCCGGCGATCTTGCGCGGATTGTTCGTGAGCAGCTTCATTTCCCTGACGCCGAGTTCGTGCAGAATTTGCGAGCCGATGCCATAGTCGCGCTTGTCGGCAGGCAGCCCGAGCGCGAGATTCGCTTCGACGGTGTCGGCGCCGCCGTCTTGCAGCGCGTACGCGCGCAGCTTGTTGGCGAGCCCAATGCCGCGGCCTTCCTGGTGTAAGTACAGGAAAACACCGCGTCCGGCTTCCGCGATTTTCTCAAGTGCGGCATCGCGCTGCGCGCCGCAGTCACAGCGTATGGAATGCAACGCATCCCCGGTCAGACATTCCGAATGGACGCGCACGAAGATATCGCGACCGTCGCCGATTTCACCCATGACGAGCGCGACGTGGCAAATTCCGTCGATCTTGCTTTCGAATGCGTAGCCGCGGAAATTCCCGAACGCCGTCGGCAGCTCGAATTCTGCCGTCTTCTCCACGAGTTTCTCGTGGCGCATCCGGTACGCAATGAGATCTTTGACCGTGATGAGCTTGACACCGTGTTTCTTTGCGAACTCACGCAGTCGCGGCAAGCGCATCATCGTGCCGTCTTCGTCCATGATCTCGCAAATGACGCCGGCGGGATACAAGCCGGCCAGCCGCGCGAGATCGACCGCCGCTTCGGTTTGACCCGCACGAACCAGCACGCCACCGTCGCGCGCACGAAGCGGAAACGTATGTCCGGGCCGTAAGAAGTCGGCGGGCTTTGCGGTCGGATCGAGCAGTGCTGCGATCGTTGCCGCACGATCGTGCGCAGAGATCCCGGTCGTCGTACGGCCGCGCGCTTCGACGGAAACCGAAAACGCGGTCTCGTGCAACGACGAGTTCTCGTGCACCATCGGCGGGATATGTAATTCATCCAAGCGGCGCCCGAGCATCGGAACGCAAATGAGGCCGCCGCCTTCCTTGCGCATGAAATTGATCGCGTCGGGTGTCACGAGCTGCGCGGCCATGACGAGATCGCCTTCGTTCTCGCGATCCTCGTCGTCCAGCACCACGACCATCTTGCCGGCGCGAATGTCCGCAACGGCGGAATCGATCGAATCGAACTCACTGGCGGCTTCGATGCCTTCCCGCAACCGTTCGGCAAGCGCGGGGAGCACCGATGAGAGCCGGCGCGCGGATTCGAGCGTCGGCGAGCGGCGACCCGAGCGCAGGAGAGAGACCGCGGCCTCCGTGAGGCCGCTGCGCTCGGCGAGCTGGGCCGCCGTGATCCCGGCGGCCTTCATCGCGGCGTTCAGATCGTCGGCAAACGAGGCTTCCATATCCCCAGCCTAGGGCCGGGACTTAACAAAAGTCAAGGCAACGAGCGACTACCCGCCATCT
>JBOHTT010000138.1:0-6981 GCA_050733775.1 Vulcanimicrobiaceae bacterium | reverse complement strand
GCTTATGGGTAAGCGCAAGTATAGCGGCGGCCCGATTGTGAGGTTAGGGCCAGACATTCCGTGGTGAATGGGTACTTGTGGCGCACGTCATCGTGACGAAAATACGAACGCACCCCGGATGCGCCCGGAGTGCGTTCGAAGTGATTCGCACTCGTAGAATTAGGCCAGGCCTGACTTGATTGCGTAGACGGCGGCCTGCGTACGAGCCGAGACGTTTAATTTCGAGAATATCCGGCTGATGTGATTCTTTACGGTCCGTTCCGAAAGATACAGCTCGGAACTGATCTCTTTGTTCGATAGCCCCCTGGCTATGTAGCGAATGATTTGGGTCTCACGGGCAGATAGCTCGTTGATGTCGGCGCGCCCGTTCATCGCCGATCGGCGCCGCAAGACCCCGCCTGCGATACGAGGATCCACATAGGAAGATCCGGATGCGACCGCTTTGACGGCTTGCTTGAGCTCGTTCGGCGAAATATCGGTAACCAAGTAACCGTCGGCGCCGGCATTGAGACAACGCTGCATCGCCTCGGCGTTCAGGTGGCTGGATAGGACGCAGACCCGAAGCTGAGGTAGCGCTTCACGGCAGCGCGTAAGGCTCTCGGCGAGGTCGTAGGCATGCGATTCCATGTCGACGAGCAACAGATTGGGTCGCAAATTTCCAAGAGGCGCGACTGTAATATTGCGATAGTCGCCGAGAACTTCGATTTCGTCATCGGTCGAAAGCAAGTGGCAGAGCGCTTTCGCAAAGAGCGCTTGCGCTTCGATTACGACAACACGCTGCGGTCTGGAGTCAATTTGTAGCATTGCGGTGGAGCCTCGGTGCGGTGCTGGGATGTTGGGAGGTTTGGGCTATTGCCGGTGCTTTATGGGAGTAGCGAGCGGGTCGTATCTCTCTCTTGTACCGACAAAGCGCAGCATACCATGTCGGAAGTGCACGCGGTATGGGAATTTCAGGAACACCTAGACAGTGATAAGGCCTATTTTTGTACGCTTGTTTATCATCTAATGGCTGTTCGAAGTAGGCTTAAGACCCAGCAGAGATAGCCTTTGAGGAAAAGCGCATTGTGCAAAACGGACAAAGAAAAAAGACCATACGCAGCAGGTGTAATGCCGCTCGCAGACCTGCCTGGCGTCCGGTATCATACCCACAATCGGTTATGTTTGTGCGCACATCGACGCAATCGGGTGACGGTGCGGGCTCGGTGCAGCCCTTGCTTGAGCGCGAGCGCATCACACTATCGAACGTGCAGATCGATTCGTGGCTTGCGCAGCTCGATTCGCCGCTCTCCGAACAAGCACAACTTGTTAGAATTGCAATCCGCAGCGTGTTAGCGCGCTATGTTTGGCGCCGCCCGGAAGCACTGGAGTTTGTCGAGGGCCCGCTCGGTCGCATGTACTTGCCCGACGACGTCATGGGAAGGCCGCTGTATTTTGCATCTGCAACGGCCGGCACGGTTCTCGTGATCCTCGTGTCACGCGAACCACGGATGGGTTTAGAGCTTGCTTCGCCGCCGGAAACCGATGCGTTGCTTCCTCGCGTGGAGACGGAGATATGCGCGCAGGAACGCGACGTCATTGCGGGACTTAGCCCCGCCGCGCGCAGACGCGCCTTACTGTCGTTGTGGACGCGCAAGCGAGCGTTGCAACGCGCGAACGCCGTCAACGGCGTCGTCCCACTCAAATCCATCGCGGTCGGCCTCGGCGAGCTCGCACTCGAGCTGCCGCCGGCATTCGGCTGGCAGCATCAGTGGCGACTGCACGGCTTTAGCCTGCGTTCCGGCGAAATCGGCTCGATTGCGGTTTACCGCCACGAGCAGCTATTGATCGTCGGCGCCGGTGACCGTAGAACCAATTCGCGCCGCAGCTCGCCGGTGACCGAGCGCCGGCGGCATCTCGTGATTTAGCGGCGGAATCGCTTTTCGCGGTCGCCGCGGATGCGGTCGATGCGCGATTCCATGTCTTTTATGGTTGAGCGCGAGCCGCTCAGCAACGCTGCGTGCTGCTGCAGCCGGGACGCGAGCACGACGATGATGAGCAGAACGGCGATGGCGGCACAAACCACACGATTGAGCGGTGACCACGGCCAGAGTGACGCCGCCACGAAGAAGATGGCGACGATCGCCGCCAGACTCTGCCACCGGGGCACGTGCGCCCCTTAGTCTTCCTCTTGAAGGTGGAGGTGGCAGCCGTCCTCGGCTTCGTCCAACACTTCGCGCGCCTCGGCAAGGACTGAGCCCGAGACCTCGCGCGAGCGATCGATGGAGCCTTCCTCGGCAAGGAAGTCGAGCTCGTCCCAGTCTTCCCAGGCTTCCAGCGGTTCGCCGTCGATCTCGTCCGGAAAGCGCACGCAAAAACCTTGCTCGATATGGAAGCCTACGACTTGTACGCGTGTCCCTCGAGGGAAGTACGGGCCTTCCTTCCATAGCGTCCCGTACGTTGTGTCGTAGAATTCACCAATACGCAGCCTTTCGATCGTCCGTTTGCTCCTTTACAAGACGTTTTAACATGGTTCGCGTAGACCCGGGGCAGTTCATGCCAGAGCAACGCCGCCGTCCGTGGAAGATCCTCGATTCGGAGATCGTTATCGACACGCCGCATCTTCGGGTGCGTCGCGATCGCATCGAAACGGCGAACGGCGACATCGTCGACGGATATCACGTCCGCGAGACGCGAGGCTTCGTGGTCGTTTTCGCGCTCACGCCGCAGAACGAAGTCGTACTCGTCCGTCAGTACAAGCACGGGATCGGCGCGATTGTCGTCGAGCTGCCTGCCGGAATGATCGATGCCGGCGAGACTCCGCTCGAAGCGGCGACGCGTGAGTTCGAAGAGGAGACCGGCTACTCGGTTGGCGGAACACTCGAGCACGTAGCGACGTTCATCAGCGATCCGACGGGCTCGAACGGGAAGTTCTCGCTCTATTTCGGCCGCGGCGCAACGCCCTCAGGAAAGCAGCATCTCGACGCGACGGAAGATATCGCGGTCGAGCTCGCTCCTCTCGACAGTTTGGTCGAAATGGTCCGCGACGGCAGTATCGACGTCGGCACGCACGTCGCGTGCATCTACATGATGCTTGACCGCCTAACGGGGGATTAGCGAGTTGTTGCGGCCTGCGGTGAGACGGCGGAAAAACCCGATCGCGGCGACGACCGCGATAAGGATCGCGGCGACGATCGCCGCAGGCAAGATGACGTGCACGAGCACGAAACCGGCAACCGTCAGCGCGACGATCGCTATTGCCACGATGATCGTCAGGCGGATGAACAATCCCACAATCAGGACCTCCGTCCGGTTCTACGCCCTAGGTGCCGGCAAAGTTTCAAGTCCCGCTCTGCCCGCCTAAGACCCCTAGACGAGGCCCGCCTTCATCGCGTGGATGGCTGCTTGGGTGCGCGCCGTGATGCCGAGTTTCGAGAAGACGCGACTAATGTGGTTTTTCACCGTCTTCTCGGAAACGGAAAGTGAGTTCGCGATTTCTTTGTTGGACAGCCCACGAGCGATGAGACGGATGATCTCGGTCTCGCGCTCGGAGAGATCGCTGATTGCGGAGCGCGTCGGCAACAGCGTTTGACGGCGCAACACGTGCCCCGCGATGCGCGGATCGACATACGTCGCGCCGTCGGCAACGGCTTTCACAGCACGAACGAGCTCGGCCGGCGTGACGTCTTTGAGCACGAAACCGTCCGCGCCGGCGGAAAGACAACGTTGCAATAGTTCCGCACGACCGTTCAGCGAAAGAACGACGACACGTGCGCTCGGCGCAGCACTCCGGCAGTAGCGCATCGAGTCGAAGAAGTCGAGCGAATGTCCGTCGAGGTCGATGACGATGATATCGGGGGACTGACCATTCAGTCGAATTTCGGTGACGCTCGTCGCGTCACCGATTACTTCGATGCCTGGTTCGCTGGTGAGCACTTGGCAGAGCGCTTTGGCAAATAGTACTTGGCCTTCGACGACTACGACCCGGATGAACGCGCTGCCTGATGGAGAGGGGTTCGACATTTGTTCCTAAGGTAGGCCCTTTGGGGAATCGGCTATGTGACGTTCATACCACTCGCAAGGCAGCATAAACCCCCGAGCGCGAGCGCTCGCTTGGCATCCGAGCAAACGCACCGCTGCTTTATTACAGCTTCGGTGCGACTCCGATCAGGTTCTCGAGCAGATACAGCGGATTGAATAGGTTCGGGTTCTTTGCGATCGGCACGTACACGACGTCGTCTTTATCCAGCGATGGATCGCCGTTCTTGAAGTCGCCGTGCTGGAGCGCCATGTACATGTTGACTTCTTTTTTCTCGCTCTTGCCGTTGACTTCGCGCGTGATGAAGACGTGATTCAGGTCCGCCTTCGAATTCGCACTCGTGCCGGCTTGCGCGATGGCGGCTGAGAGGCGGTCGCCTTGGTGGACTTCATAATAGCCGGGGTGATCGACGGCGCCGAGCACCTCGACGCGAATCGGAAGCGGCCCCTGTACGTAGACGATTGCGTTGTTGCCAAGAGGGACGTTGAGCTTGCTTTGCCCGGTTACGAGCAATTCTTGCAGTGAGACGTTCGCCGTTTGACCGTTTGGTTCGGTAACGCGAGCGTCCGGATAATTGCCGTTCGTGGGGCCTAGCCCACCGGCGGCGGCAATCGCGTCGCTCAGATGCGCGCCGCTGCGGACGACGTAGCGGCCCGGCGTCTTGACGTTGCCGAGCACGAGCACGTTGTTTTGACCGGCCTGGGCAACGCCCACCGTCACGATCGGATGCTTGACGTATTGTTCGAGCGACTTCGTGATCGACGAGGCCGCTTGCGTCGGCGTGTTTCCACCGACTTTGACTTTGCCGATGAGCGGATACTGGATCGTGCCGTCGTCGAGAACCGTGACGGTCTGAGTCAGTGTCGGTTCACCGAAAACTTGAACGTTCAACTGGTCTCCGGGATTGATACGATACGACGGATCGTTCGCTGCGGACTGTGCGGGAGCAGCGGGAGCAGCGGAAGCTGCTGGAGCGGACGGAGCCGCGATCGTGGCGGCCGTGGCCGGCGCGCTCAAGAACGCGACGGCGGCGGCAAGAATCAGAGCGTTTTGCAGTTTCATCGATGGCCTTTCCTCGTGCGAATCTTATCTCGCAAACGAGTGCCCTGACGCGGTACGGACAAGCGTTCAAGCGAGGTACTTTTGACCTCAATCACTCGGGCCAAACGTCCGGCAGCACTCCGCGCCGCGCTGGGAACAGAACGTATGCAAACAAACCGTGGCTCATCACTTCCCATCTCCCCTCACCCTACGAGCCGCTCTCGACTGGATAGAGCGCAGTCGCTCTCCGCGGACGAGCGGCGCTCGCGCATTCTACACCCCGTTGCGCGGATGGTCCAGAACATATCCGCAGGCAACGGGCTGTCTCATTCCGACCATATTGCGAACGGGAAGGCTCCTCGGCGACGAGCGGTCGGAACATCTCGCGCGCTCGTTTGGCGAGTTCTTGCTCGACATTCAGCATCCACGAGGCGCGTGGCACGCCGGAATGTGGCCGCCCCAACAGGACACGCGGCTGAGCGCCTTCGGAACCGCACAAATTCTCAGTGGCTTCTGCGCGCTCTATCGCCAGACCGGCGAATCGCAATGGATTGATGCGGCCGAGCGCGCGGCTCGCTGGCTGACGGAAAATCTCGGTGAAGATGGTTTCTTCGTTCAGGGCGCGTCATGGGGCGACGGCGCAGCGACATATCAAACGCAAATTGCATGGCCGATGCTGGAGCTGTGGTCGATCACCGGCGAGCAGCATGTCCGCGACAGTGCGATTCGCATTCTCGACGCTGCCCTCTCGCGACGGACGATTCTGGGCGCCTTCACGAACTGGGGTTTCCAAGGTTCGGACGGCGCCTTCACGCACACGATCGGATTCGTCTTGCGCGGATTCATCGAAAGCGCCCGATTGCTCGACGCATGGCCTCGCTACGGAAAACCGCTGCTCCTTGCATTGAGGCGGTTAGCGGACGACGCGCTAAACGCGCAGGGGCGACTCCCTGGCGCGTACGACAGCAACTGGCGCAGCGAACAACGCTATACGTGCTTGACCGGGAACGCGCAGATAGCGTTATGTCTCCTGTCCGCGTACCGCAACGTTCCGAACGAACGCTTTCCGCGCGCCGCGCGCATGCTCGTCGAAGAGATTTGCCGCCGGCAGCTTCCGGAGCACAACCCGATATCGGGTTTGCGCGGCGCGATTCCGGGCTCGTATCCGGTTTGGGGACGCTATTTGCCGGGGCGATACCCGGTATGGGCGGCCAAGTACCTCTGCGATGCGATCATCGCAATCTCGGCGGACGACTACGCAACCTTCTTCAATTTCGAGGATGCGCGCTCGGCCGCTCCGACCGTCGCCTTCACGACGACGTAAGCGTCGAGAAACAGTCCCCAGTTCTCCACATAAAACAGATCGTACGCGAGCTCACGTTCGTCGCCGTCCTGCAGCGAATGAGCTTGCGCCCAACCGATGAGGCCCGGCGCGACTAACGAACGTTCGCGATAGCGCGGATTGTACGCGCGAACGGAATCGGCAACGATGAGGTCGTGCGCGCGCGGACCGACGATCGACATGTCGCCGCGGAGCACGTTGAACAGGCGCGGAAGTTCACGGGCTGCGGGCAGCGGCAGCGAAAATCCGAGCATCTCGAATATGCGGCCGTCGCGCCCGATCCGCAGGTCTCGCGTCAGGACGGGGTGACGTGAGGAGGCTGAAACCAAGGCGCAAGCTGCCATCAACGGCAGCGCAATCAGAATGCACGCGGCCGAGACGGCAACGTCGAAGGCGCGTTTCACGAAGCGACTCGCCGAGGTCGTCGCGCGTACCGGCTGCGGCACGATAAGCGTCTGGTTGCCGAGAACGTCGATCGTGAATCGATAGGCTTGCGCGCGAATGCGCGGCGTCACGAATGCCACTTGCAATCCCCATTTTCGCGCGGCGGCAAGCAGACCGGGAATGTGACGCGGGTCTGGGA
>JBOHTT010000137.1:0-2660 GCA_050733775.1 Vulcanimicrobiaceae bacterium | reverse complement strand
TCGGCGAGCTGCTTCTGCGCATCGCTCGTGTAGAAGATGACGGAGCGGTACTGCGTGCCGTCATCCGGTCCCTGACTATTGAGCTCGGTCGGATTGTGCGCGACGGAGAAATAGACTTTGAGCAGCTCGCCAAAAGAAATCTTCGCCGGATCGTACGGGATTTCGACGGATTCAGCATGACCTGTCGTGCCCGTGCTGACGATCTCGTAGTGCGCGGACGCGGCGTTTCCGCCCGCGTAGCCCGCGACTGCGCTTTGCACGCCGCGCAGCGATTCAAAAACCGCCTCCATCCCCCAAAAGCAGCCGCCGGCCAAGACGACCTTGTCGGTCCCCGCATGCGCGGCGACCCGTTCTACCGGCGGGTCGGGGAAGGCGGCGGCGGAGAGTGCGAACAGCGCCGCGGCGACCAGAAACGCTTGCTTCATCATCGTCATCAACCTCGGGCTCAGTATGTCATGAAAGGACGCTGGAAGCAGTAGGCGTGGTTACAGGACTTCTGGGCAGCGAGCAGGCCGGCTTTTTTGGAAATAAGGTCTTCGTGGAGAACATCGCTGAGAAGATCGCACGGGCCCTGAATCGGCTGGCGTCCGACCTCGCCGAGCTCGTGCGAAATGACGGCAGCGCACGGGCGCCGGCGCTCGTTCCGGTGCGAATCGAACCCCCTATGAGATTACGTCGTCGCGCCAGCCGTACGCGATAAGCGTAACCGCAGTGTCGCCGACAGTGTCCGGCTTCCGTCCCGACACAATTCCTCCGAGCCGCTCGTAAAACGTCCGGCTCGGATTGTTTTCCAGCACCCACAGGAGCATGGAACGTAGGCCGGCGTCTCGCAGCGATTGACGCACCGCATCGAACAGAAGGCGGCCGCCTCCGTTTCCCTGATGTTCCGACAGAATATAGATCGCTTGCAGCTCGCCGTCGAACGGCAAATCCCGCGAGCGATTTTCGCTGCCGAACGCAAAGCCGATCGAGGTTTCACCGGAATCCAGCATCCACAGACGCGACCGCGGCGGCGGCGCTGAGAGTACGCTCGTCCACCATTGCGCGGAACGATCGTAGGAGAGCCGTTCCAGAAACTCCGCCGGTAAAATACTCGTGTAGGCTGTGCGCCACGTCTCGACATGAATGCGCGCGATTTCTGCGGCGTCGTTCGGCGCGGCGGCTCTCAGCCTGTACTGTAGCGGTTCCTCCACTGCTCCGACGACGCTTCCCACCATCGATGACGACATTCCTATTGCAGTCGGCCGCCAGGGAAGTGGACGGACGCGCTCGCGTGTAAATGAGGCGTCCTAGGCTGCTACGGGGTGGACGGCATGACGGTCGCAAGGAGCCTTGGCTACAGCAGAGCAGTCGCGGTAGCATTTGCCGTATTGCTCTCCGCAGCTGCGGGACTGCACGGAGATGCCGCGTTAGCAACAGACGACGTCCCTTGCGGAAGCCCCGTTTTCTACGGAATGCATGCCGAGTACAATCCCAAAGACGGCAGCTTTAACGATACGATTCGAGTGATTCTTGACACGGTAAACGGGCTTAGACTTTGGGGCGATTTTGGCTATCCCTGGTACTACGCGTCAGAGGCAAGCGATCCGTTTTCAAGGCATTCAAAGATTTCGTTCGACATGCCGGTACGTGCTCAGTTACCGCCACCCGGCTTCGACGTTTCGAAAGAGTCTTCAGCAGTTCAGCTGACATTGAAATACACGCTTCAGAACGGCAGCACAGAATTCAAGCCATGTCCGCAAGCAACTGTTCGCGGTCCAAGCGTCTCGGAAATACTGCGAGTTCCCGCGCGCATTTTTAAATAACATCCGGGTGTGACTGAGGATGTCGAAGTCGCTGTCTGTTGCGCTCGTCAAGTTGACGCTGCTTCTCGCCGGAATCTTGGCGTTCGGCGTGTTCTTGTTCGAGCATTTCAACGACAGCTTCGACACCGAGCACACCGTGTGGATATTGCAAACGATTCCGTTCGTCGCGATGGCAGTGATCTTGTTCTTGATCCTCGCGCAGCGCAGGCCTGGAGCCTAGCAAGACCGTAAAGTGCCGGGGTGAACCGACCCCTGCGCGTCGCGATCTTTGGCGCCGGACCGTCCGGCGTTTTTCTTGCGGACGCGCTGCTGAAGGCGCACCCAGGTCCCATTTCCATCGATATCATCGACCGCTTGCCCGCGCCTTATGGTTTGGTGCGTTATGGCGTTGCGCCCGATCATCCGAAGATCAAGTCGGTCACCCGGGTGTATGAGAGGACCGCGGCCAACGAGGCGTTTCGGTTCTTCGGCGCGGTGACGCTGGGCTCAGATATCAGCCGCGAGGAGCTGTTGGAGCGCTATCACGCGGTGGTGTACGCGATCGGCACGGCGACCGACAACCGGCTCGGGATTCCGGGGGAGGATCGGACGGGGTCGCATCCCGCCACGACGTTCGTGGCCTGGTACAACGGCCATCCGGCGTTCGCCGATCACATGTTCGATCTCAACGTGGAGCGGGCGGTGGTGATCGGCAACGGCAACGTGGCGATCGATGTGGCGCTGATGCTCGTGCTCGATCCGTCGGAGCTGGCGCCGACCGATACCGCCGATCACGCCATCGACGCGCTTGACATGGCGGGGGTGACCGAGGTCATCCTGCTCGGCCGGCGCGGGCCGGCGCAGGCGGCGTTCACC
>JBOHTT010000136.1:0-12723 GCA_050733775.1 Vulcanimicrobiaceae bacterium | reverse complement strand
CTCGACGCACAGCCGGCGGAGCCGGCGATCAGGCAGTCGGAATCCCAACCGCTCTGGTAGAGCGTGTCGACTTCCCAGCGCTTGTGATCGTCGTACACCAGCGCATAGCCGGTGCGCTGGAAACGATCGAAGGAGCTGCCAACGAGCGGACGGCTGCCTTCGTAGCGATACGCGCTCAGCGCGATCGGCCCGATCGCCTGCTGTGCGTAGCCCATCACGTCGGTGCCGACCGTCGCGAGACCACTTTGGCGATCGTGTCCTGGGCCCGCGAAAAACTGCACGCTCGAGCCTTGCAGCGGATTGCCGACGCTGACGCGTGCACCGATCTTCGGATCGAAAAAGACGAAGGGATTGCCCGCTACGGCTTGCTCGAAAACCGAGTAGCCTTGGTGCGTGTCGCGAAATGTTTCCGGGTCGACCGGCAGCGGCAGCGTGAACGAGCCGGCTTGCACGTACACGGGAACGCGCGCGTCCCATGGATTGACGCGATCCATCACCCACGCATCGCGCGTGAGGCCCGGCACGCCGCCGTCGACGGCGTACTGCTCGACGAGATAACTGGCGCGGTTGCCGATTCCGCCGGCAGTGAACAGCTCGACTTCGTCGACGATTGCCTTCGGGAGGCCGGCGCCGTTCGGCCCGTCGCCCTGGTACCGGCTCGAATCGACGAGATTGGCTTTCATCGAGATCGGAAACGCGGGACCCGGCTTCAGGCCCGGGATCCGATAGCCGCTGGCCATGAACGCGGCGCCGAATGCGTTCAGGTGCGGAACAACGGAGTGGCACTTGTCGCACGTCACCCCGTACTGATGCGCGAAAATCGGGATGGCGCTCGCGGACTTGGAGGCCGCGCCCCAGATCAAGAGGCCCGCGAGAAAGGCACCCACCGCGACGGACCGAGCCCCTGTCTTGCTCATGCGCCGCGGATTAGGTGAGCCTAAATAAAAATCCTAGGTGCGGCTAATGGACTCCTTAGGCCACGGCAGGCGCGTACGCCGCGTCGATGAGCTCGGCGTAGCGGTGCTCCACTACGCGGCGGCGGACTTTGAGCGTGGGCGACAGCTCGCCGGCCTCGATCGTGAGGTCGCGCGGCAGAATCGCAAAGCGGCGAATCTGCTCGAACTTGCCGAGATCCGCGGTGTGGGCGACGAGCTCGGATTCGAGAAATGCGCGGACGTCGTCGCGCACGGCGAGGTGCTCCGCGTTCTCGATATGTTCGAGCCCGAGTTCGCGCCGTACCAGCTCCCAATTCGGCGCGACGAGCGCCGCGGGATGCGCGCGGCCGTTACCGACCACGATCGCTTGACCGATGAAGATCGATCGTTTCAGCGACGCTTCGACGCGCGACGGCGCGACGAACTTGCCGGTCGACGTTTTGAAGACTTCTTTTTTGCGATCGGTGATGCGCAAATATCCGTCGGCGTCGAACTCACCGATATCGCCGGTGTGATACCAGCCGTCCCGTATCGCTGCGGCCGTCGCTTCGGGGTCACGATAATAGCCGAGCATCACGTTCGGTCCGCGCGCGAGAATCTCACCGTCGTCCGCGATCGTGATCTCCAGATTCGGAAGCGGCTTGCCGACGGTACCGAACCGATTGGTCTCGACGCGATTTTCGGCGAGCACCGGCGAGCATTCGGTCGGACCGTAGCCCTCGAGAATCGTGATGTCGGCAGCGGCGAGCGTGTAGCTGATGTCGAGATGCAGCGGAGCGCTGCCGCAGCACAGATACTTCACGCGATCGAGGCCGAGCGCCGGCTTCAGCTTGCGCAGCACCAGCGTGTGCGCGAGCGAGAACTGGCTGCGCAGCGCAATCGACGGGGCAGGTCCGCGCACCATCGCGCGCATGTAATCGCGCCCGACGCCGAGCGCCCACGGAACGAGGCGCGCGCGCAAACCGCCTTCGCCCTTGGCTTTCGAGACGACCGCGGTGAGAACGCGCTCGAAGATGCGCGGCACGCTGCTCATGAAGACCGGCCGCACGTCGCGCAAATCGGCGAGCAATTCGTCCGGCGAGTGGCAAATGTACACGCTCACGCCCGTCATGAGATAGCCGATGATCATGTGATGCTCGAAAATGTGCGAAAACGGCAGCATCGACAACACTTTTTCGCTGCTCCCGATGGAGCCGAAACCGTAGCCGAACGACGCGGTGACGTTCGAAATGACGTTGGTGTGCGAGAGCATCACGCCTTTCGGCGCACCGGTCGTGCCGGAAGTGTAGATGAGCACCGCCATCGATGTCGGATCGGTCCGCGCAGTATATCCGGCGACCTCGATCTTCCCGTCTTCCCGTCGCGATTTTCCCTTGGCTTCGAGGGCGGGCAGCGAATCGGATGAGTCCGCGTGGAAACACACGGTTCGAGGGCAATTCGGAACGTCGTTTTGCAAACGATTCGCGAGCTCTAGCGTGCCGGCAAAAATCAGCTTTGCGCCGCTATGCTCGATGATGTAGGCAACTTGATCGATCGCTTGCGTCGCGAAAACCGGAACGACGACGAATCCAGCGGCGAGGATCGCATAGTCGGCAACGAGCCAGTCGATGCAGTTCTCGGCGATTAACGCGATGCGATCGCCGGGCTCGAGTCCCGGCGTCGAACGCAGCGCGACCGCGACGTCGTCGATGCGGGCTTGCAGGTGCGTGCTCGAAACGCCGCGCCACGTTCCGCCGGCGCGCTCGACGATCGCATCGGCGCGCGGCTGCGAAAGATGCTCGCGTACGAACGCGGGAAGCGTGCTCATGCGCGGGGCTTCCCTACCGCACGACGAGATACCGGCCAAGCGAGATCAAGCGCCCTTCAGAGAGTCCGTCGAGATCACCGAGATCGTCGAGCGTCGCAAACGGACCCACCAGCCCGCGAAACGCAACGATGCGCCGCGCCAAATCCTCCGTGATCCCGGGAACCCGCGCGAGGGTCGCCGCATCCGCGTGGTTGACGTCGACGAGCTCGATGTGCTTGCGGTATCGCGTGCGCGTGGCACCTTTCTCATGGCTGTGCGCTCGCTGCCCTCGGGCATGGTGACCGCGGTGGTTCGACGTAGCTTGTCCTGAGCGTAGCGAGCGATAGCGAGCGGAGACGATGGGCTCACCATGACAAAAAAGGCATGCCGCCGATGATTCCTTCGACGCAGCCACCTGCGTAAACGCCGGCAGGGCGCGCGGAGGACGGACGAATGCGGCGCCGGCCAGCGCCGCCGAAAAGGCGCCGACGATCAGAATTTCGCGCTTCACGCACCTCTTTCACGACACGAATCGGGCCGGCAAGTCCCGAGCGCTCTCAGGGTTTATGCACAGCGAGCGCAAACAAGCCGCTAATGGCAGTCGAACATGTGCCGGGGACGGCGCAAGGATACGATTTTCGCGCGGTTGAGCCGGCTTGGCAGCAGCGCTGGGAAGCCGAGCGTCTGTACGCTACCGATCTCGAGGATCCGCGTCCGCCGTACTACGTGCTCGAGATGCTGCCGTATCCATCCGGCGATCTGCACGTCGGGCACGCGAAAAACTACACGCTCGGCGACGCCGTTGCGCGTCTGATGCGCATGCACGGCTTCAACGTCGTGCATCCGCTCGGTTGGGACGCATTCGGTTTGCCCGCCGAAAATGCGGCGATTCAACGTGGCATTCCGCCGCGCGAGTGGACGCTCAGCAATATCGCAAACATGCAGCGTCAAGTCCGATTGCTCGGAACGGGCTACGACTGGTCGCGCGAAATTGCAACTTGCGATCCGACCTACTACCGCTGGAATCAGTGGCTCTTCTTGCGCCTGTACGAAAAGGGCCTCGCGTACAAACGCGAGGCGCCCGTGAATTGGTGTCCGGTCGATCAAACCGTGCTTGCGAACGAGCAAGTCGAGGACGGACGTTGCTGGCGCTGCGGCAACGCGGTCGAACGCCGTTTGCTCTCGCAGTGGTTCTTGAAGATCACCGCGTTTGCCGACCGGCTGCTGGCAGGCCTCGAACGGTTGGGAGGCTGGAGCGAGCGCATCAAGTCGATGCAGCGCAACTGGATCGGCCGCAGCGAAGGCTGCACGTTCTCTTTCGGCATCGACGGCTTATCCGAGCGTATCGCCGTTTACACCACGCGCGTCGATACGGTGTACGGCGTCACGTTCGTCGTGCTCGCGCCCGAGCATCCGCTCGTCGCGAAGATTCTCGACGTACATCCGGCCCGCCGCGCACAAGTCGAAGCGTTCGCACAGTCGCTCAAAAGTAAATCGGAGCTCGAACGCACGAGCCTGATGGCAAAGGAAGGCATTCTCATCGGCGCGGACGCGATCCATCCATTGACCGGCGAACGCGTTCCGATTCTGGTTGCGAATTACGTGCTCGCCGAGTACGGCACGGGCGCCGTCATGGGCGTGCCGGCGCACGACCAGCGCGACTTCGAATTTGCGACGAAAATGGGTTTGCCCATCGTATGGGTGATCGAACCCGCCGACGGCAGCGCCGCGCCGCACGATCGCGCGTATCTCGTTGACGACGACGAGGGCCGTCTCGTGAATAGCGGTGAGTTTTCGAGCTTACCGGCGCCCGAAGGGCGCCGCGCGCTGACGCAACGCATGATCGACATGGGGATCGGCGAGGCGACGATTAACTTCAAATTCCGCGATTGGCTCATCTCGCGTCAGCGTTATTGGGGCACGCCGATTCCTATCGTTTACTGCGCAAAAGACGGCGAAGTTGCCGTTCCGGATTCGCAGTTGCCCGTGCTGTTGCCGCCGGACGTGCCGATTACGGGAGAAGGCTCGCCACTCGCACGGGACGACCGTTTCATGAACACGACCTGCCCGAAATGCGGGGGCCCGGCGCGGCGCGAGAGCGACACGATGGACACGTTTTTCGATTCGTCGTGGTACTACATTCGCTATCTCGACGCGCACAACGACCGAGAGCCGTGGAATAAGAAGCTCGTCTCGCGCTGGCTGCCCGTCGATCAATACATCGGTGGCGCGGAGCACGCCGTGCTGCACTTGCTGTACTCGCGCTTCTTCTACATGTTCTTCGTCGACATGGGATGGCTCGAAGGCAAGAACGGGAAGCCGCCCGATGACGAGCCGTTCACGCGCCTCTTCAACCAGGGCATGGTGCTCGGCGAGGGCCACGAAAAGATGAGCAAGAGCCGTGGCAACGTCGTTGCGATCGACGAGACGGCCGAACGTCACGGCGTCGACGCGATGCGATTATTTTTGCTGTTCGCTGCGCCGCCGGAAGACCAAATGGAGTGGGCCGACACCGGCATCCAAGGCCGCGTGCGTTTTCTCACGCGCGTCTGGCGCGCGTGCGAGCCGCTGCTTCCCGGCGCGAAGTCGATTCCGGTCGACCGTCCCCCGGAGATGCGTGGCAAACTGCAGCGCGATCTCGTCCGTCAAGTCCACGCAACGCTCAAATCGGGAAGCGATGAAACGCTAACGCGGCGATTCCACTACAACACGACGATCGCGGAGCTCGACAAACTCATCAACGCCTTGTCTGATGCGCTGCGCGACGGCCTCAGCGAGGATCCGGCCGTGCTGTACGCGGTGCACGTGATGCCGCTGGTCCTCGCGCCGTTTGCACCGCACATGGCCGAAGAGCTCTGGCATCGCATCGGGCACGACGCGTCGGTGCATCTCGAACGCTGGCCGAAGCACGACGCCGGCGCCTTGGCGCTGGACGAGATCACCCTCGTCGTCCAAGTGAACGGCAAGATACGCGCGCGCATCGTGACGCAGCCCGGCTTGACGCAAGAACGCGCGCTCGAGCTCGCGATGGCGGACCGTAACGTCCAGGCGCACCTCGGAGCCAAGGGGCTTCGCAAACAGCACTACGTGCCCGACAAACTGCTCAGCCTGGTCGTCTAGCCGCCCTCCTGTCCAGGCACTGTCCTGGACAACCCCTTGACGAGACGGGGAGGCCCTGCTAGGTTGGCATATGACCCAGCCGTCGCAACCGATTGCGGTGGTCGCGAAGATCACAGGCCTTTCCGTCGACACGATCCGCGCGTGGGAACGGCGCTACCGGTTCGTGCGGCCCCAGCGGGGCGAGGGTGGCGCGCGGCAATACTCCGAGCAGGACGTCCACCGCATCGCGCTGGCGCAGCACGCCACGCGGCTCGGGCATCCGATCGGCAGCATCGCGCGCCTCTCGGACGCCGATCTCGAACGCCTGATCCGCCGGCACGAGGAGGCGCAGCCGTCCGAAACGACCCCAGCCGAAGACCGGATCGTCGAGCGCGCGTACCGGTCGCTCGCGGACCTCGACGTCGCCGGCGCGAGCGCGCAGCTGCATTCCGCCGCGCTGCTGCTCGAGCCGCACGAGTTCGTCCTCGGTCTGCTGGCGCCGCTGATGCGACGCGTCGGTGAAGGCTGGGGTTCGGGCGAAGTCGGCGTCGCCGTCGAGCATGCGGCGTCCAGTCTCGTCCGCGACGTCATCGCAACCTTTTGCCGTACGCGCGCGACGTCGTCGAGCGCGATCGTCTTGTTTGCGACCCCACCGAGCGAATTGCACGATCTAGGCGCGAGCCTCGCGTCGTGCCTGGTCGCGGCAGCCGGCGTGCGCAGCGTCGTACTCGGCGCGCAGGTTCCGGCAGAAGACGTCGTGCTTGCCGCCCAGCGCGTCGCCCCACGAGCCGTCGTCATCAGCGCAACGTCGCACGTCGCCGCGGACGCTTGGGAATCGTACGTGCGCGTCCTCGACGTGCATTTGCCCGCGCCGATGGGCTTGTGGGTCGGCGGAACGGGCGCCGAGCGTTTGCGCGCACTTTCCGGACGCATCGCGCGGCTTCCGACGCTCGAATCGTTCGTACGTCATCTCGAAATGCAAAAGCCGCTGTGGCCCGCATGACGACTGTGGCCGTCACCGGGGCCTCCGGTTTCATCGGCAGCTCGTTGCTCGCGGACTTGCAAGCGGCCGGGCATCGCGTCGTGGCACTGAGCCGCAATCCGGATGCGGCAGTCCTGAGCGATGTCGACGTCGTCGTTCACCTTGCAGGCGAACCGATTGCGGGCCGTTGGACGGCGGGCAAGAAGCACGCCATCTCCGCGTCGCGCATCGAAGGAACGCGCCGGCTCGTCGCAACGCTGGCTGCAGCCGCACGGCGGCCAAGTCTCCTCTTGTGTGCGTCGGCCGTGGGCTATTACGGCTCGCGAGGCGACGAGCCGCTTACCGAGTCCGCAGCTGCGGGCGACGATTTTCTCGCGCGCGTGTGTGTTGAATGGGAAGCAGCGGCGCGCGACGCCGAGCGTCTCGGAATGCGCACGGTCACGCTACGCTTCGGCATCGTGCTGGGTAACGGCGGCGCGCTGGCTATGATGAAGCGGCCGTTTCTGATCGGCCTGGGCGGGCCGCTCGGTTCCGGAAAGCAATATCTTCCGTGGGTTCACATCGACGATTTGACGGCGCTATGCGCGTTCGTCATCGAACGCGCGCAGGTTGCAGGTCCGCTCAATGTCGTGTCGCCCGACTACGTCACGAACGCGCAGTTTTCGCGAGCGCTCGGTGCCGTGTTGCAGCGGCCGTCGTTCGTTCCTGCACCGGCATTTGCGATGCGCGCAGCACTGGGCGAATTTGCGGATACACTGCTTGCGAGCCAGCTCGTCATCCCCGAAGCGGCGCAACGCGCCGGCTTTGCGTGGAAGCATCCGAAACTCGAGGATGCTTTACGCGCGATCTTGCGTCGCTAGCTCAGAAGCGGTGTTGACGGCGTCGACGAGCGTGTCGCCGATCGAAAGAATCATTTCTGCATTTGGATCTTGGGCGCTCTCGAGAGCTTTCTGTGCCGCCCGATACGACTCACGCAAATGAGGATATTCCTCGGCCGGCGTTTCTTCGTGCAATAATTTCACGGTGAAGAACAATGCAGCATCGAGCGCCCGGGCAAACGGCTCGAGCCCGGGACGCGGGATGCGCGCTGCGTGCGGATAATGGCCGTTCAACGAGAGACTCGCGAGGCCGACACGTCGCGTGGCCGCGAGAATGCCGAGCGCGCAGCGCGGTTCGATGGCGTGCGTTCGGCCCGGCTCGCCGAGCATGCGATCGATCGAGGCTTCGGCGTTGGCGCGAAGGCCCCACGCCGTGCGCTGCGCGTCGGCGATTGCCGCCGGATCGTAGCGCGCAGGGTCGAGATACGCACGCAGCACCGCGTCGAGATACATGCGCTGCGCGTCGAGCAAATCGGCGAGCGCAGCACGCGCGCGTCCCGACTCCCACGTCGGCCAAACGAAGACCGCGATTCCACTGAGTATGCCGGCAACGACGGTGCCAAGAATGCGATCGCGCAATGCAGCCGTCGGCGTTTGCCCGAGAAGCGCCAGCGCGAACGCAACGTACGCGGTAATCGCGACGGTGAAAAGCCCGTAGTTTGCCTTGAAAACAAAGTAGCCGACGCCGGCGAAGAAGATGGTCAGCGCGACATAGGTTTCCGCGCCGGGGCGCACGTGTGCGGTAATGGCGGTCGCGAACGCCGCGCCGATCAGCGTGCCGCCGACGCGCGCAATGCCGCGCAGCGCCGTTTGCGAAAAATCCGGCCTGAGTAAGATCACGGCGGTCATCGGAATCCAATAGCCATGCTCGGTCGGAAGCACGCCGCCGAGTATCGTTGCGATCGCCAGCGTGCCGGCAAGTCGCGGCGCAAGACGGCCGTACGGCGAACGTTGCGTCAAATTGGCGCGCAGCGTCGCGATCGTATCGAGGGCGCGCGGCAGCGAGAGCGACCGCGTCGATCGCGGCTGCGACGGTATCGGCACGTCGGCGGGAAGCGTCGCGAGGCGCCACGCCGAGCGTAATTGCCCCGCAATTGCGTGCACTTCGCTGCGCACGTGGTCGCCGGTCTCATCGAGATTTTCGAGCCTGTCCTCGGCGGCGCGCAAACGCAGCCATTCGTTGCCGGAATCGAGAGGTTCTTTTGCGGCGAGGAGCGCCGCTGCTATCTCTTCGAGAATACCGGCCGCACCAAGCGCGAACTCGTCGATGCCGCGCGTGCGCGCAGCGACAAGCCGGTCAGTCGCGAGAGCACCGAGACCGTTGCGAATGCGCTCGAGCTCGTCCACCAGCGCTTGAAAGACCGCGATGTCGCCGCGACGCGCGAACGGCTGCGGATCCGCCAGCGTTTGCCGCACGGTGGTGAGCGGTGCTGAAATCGGCAAGCCCGGTTGTCCGCGGGCAACGTCGCGCGCATATGCCGCGAGACTTCTCGCCGCGCGCGCGAGCGATATGCGTTCCGCCGTGAAGCGCCGCAGCGGCCAAACCATCACGATCAAGAAGGTCTGCACGATGCCGCCCGCAAGCACGAGCACACCTTGCAGCAACGCTTCCGGCGGCGTGGCGGGATAGTGTCCGTAGATGACGACCGCGATTACCGAATTGATTCCGACGGTCGTTGCGGCGGGACCGAGGCTCGCGATGATGCCGTAACCGTAGCCCCACAGCGCCGTGGTCACGACGAGAGCCGCGAGCGAATGTCCAGCGAGACTGCCGACGAACGTCGAAAACGCCATCGCCGATGCCGTCAGCAACATTGCGGCTGCGCGCGTCCGATAGACGCCTTGCTGCGATGCAAAGCCTGCCGCAATCGCGCCGAACGCCGCGGGGAATCCGAATGCGACGTGACCCAGCGCGAGCGGAACGAGCAACGCGATTGCGACGCCTGCGGTCACGCGCACCGCGAAGCGCCAATCGAGCTGCGAGCCGTCGAATGCCGCCGCCGCTCTTACGGCCGCGCTAAACGCGCGAGGCCGAACGGTCTCTGAAGTATTCGTAAGTCGTGCGCATCCCGTCGAGCAGCGCCACTTGCGGCTCCCACCCGAGCTCGCGTTTCGCGAGGCTTGCATCGAACTGCGCATCGCGCACGTCGCCCTGTCGTTTGGGTGCGTGCTCGATTGGCGCCGTGAATCCCGAAATCTCGACGAGGGCGTGGTAGAGCTGATTGACGCTCGTGCGTATCCCCGTGCCGACCGCATAGCAGCCACCGGATCCGCGATCGAGCGCCAGCACGTTACAGCGCGCAACGTCTTCGACGAAGACGTAATCTCGCGTCTGCTCGCCGTCCCAGTCAATGCGCACGCCGGACTTCGATAGGAATCGCCCGGCGAAGATCGCGATGACGCCGGCTTCACCGTTGGGGTCCTGCCGCGGTCCGTAAACGTTCGCGTAGCGAAGCGACGTGAAGTCGAGTCCGCGCTCGTTCTTGTAGAAGCGCAGATAATGCTCGCCGACCATTTTTGTGATGCCGTACGGCGACTCCGGAAGCTGCGGCGTTCGCTCGTCCATGGGCAGGTGCTCCGGCGTCCCGTACGTTGCTCCGCTGGATGCGTAAACGACTTTCCGCGCTTCGGCCTTTGAGGCGGCCTCGAGCACGTTGAGAAAGCCGAGGACGTTGACTTGCGCATCGTATTTCGGATCGCGCGAGCCGATGGCGACCGAATGTTGAGCCGCATGGTGGCACACCACCTCGGGTTTGAACTTCAGAAAAAGATGGCTCAGCTCGTCGTCGCGGATATCGACCTGCGCGAACGCTGCGCGCGCCGGGACGTTCTCGCGACGTCCTCCGCCGTGGGACCACAGGTTATCGACAACGAGCACTTCGTGCCCTAGCTCGAGATAGCGGTCGACGATGTGCGAGCCTATGAATCCGGCACCGCCGGTAACGATTATGCGCACGGCCCGCGGGCATTCCGCCGCCGCGAACCCCTTTCCTCGGCAAACGGAGTCGCAATGGAGCGACGTGCGCGCTCCGCTCGTCGTCCCGGCATTGTTGTTCGTTGGCGCGATCCTGGTCGCGCGGCACCTGCAAGGCCCTGCACCGATTGCAACGACGGAAGTCGCCGGCGTCATCGTGCAAGGCATCGTCGCGGGCGATGTGACGGCGGAACGCTGGGGCGATGCGTTCGAGTTGCTGGCCATAAGCGGCGCACGCTACCTCGTAAGCACGCACGAACACGTTACGATCGGCGAGCATCTGCGGCTACGTGGAACCGTAACGCCCTTTGACGAGCCGCGGAATCCCGGCGAACCGTCTCAAGCCGATTTCGCGCGCGAACGCGGATTGTACGCGCGGCTCGCCGAGGTCGCGATTATCTCGCGCGCACCGCCCGACGCGTGGGATCTTCGCACGCTTCCCGCGCGCCTGCGCGCCGCGGCGAATGCGAATCTCCACCGTTATCTTGCCGAGCCCGATGCGACGATTCTAGCCGGAATGCTCTACGGCGCGCGCGGCGCCTTGCCGCCCGAGTTGCGCGCGGAATTTCAAGACACCGGCACCGTGCACGTGCTCGTGACCGCGGGGCTGCATTTAGGCGTCGTTGCCGCGTTAATCGCGTTCGTTTTCTCGCGAATAGGCATCGCGCGCGTGCCGGCATCGCTAGCCGCAATCCCGCCTATTTGGGCGTACGCAATCGTCAGCGGCGCGCACCTCCCGTCGCTTCGGGCCGCCACGATGGTCACCGTTGCGCTCGCGGCGCGCGCGCTCGGCGAGCGTCCGATCTCGCTGAATACGCTTGCACTTGCAGCCATCGTCGTCGCCGCGTTGTGGCCGGCTTCCGTCGGCGGCGCATCGTTCGGCTTGTCGTTCTCGTGCGTCGCCGCCATCGCGCTTTTCGCGGACGGTATTACGAAGGCGCTCGAGCGCTGGCACGTTCCGGCGGTGATGCGTGAAGCGCTCGCGCTGACGCTATCGACGCAGATCGGCGTGTGGCCGCTCACTGCGTCGACCTTCCTCGTCATCGCACCGTATGCTGCGCTCGCAAATCTCTTCGTCGTGCCTGTGGTCGGCGTCGCGCTGACGCTCGGTCTCGTGCTTCTGGCCCTTAGCCCGATTCCGCCCGCCGCACACATCGTCGCCAACATCGTCGCTTGGCCGCTCGCATGGATCGAAAGCGCCGTGCACCTTACCGCGCAGCTGCCGTTCGCGCACGTCGTTGCGACGCCGCCACCAACATGGTCGCTTGCTTGCTATGACGCGATGATGGTCGCAGCCGCGGCGCTCCTACGTGCAAATCGCGAAAACGCGGGTAAGTGGGCGGCGTGAAGCGTCGGTTGTTCCTCGGCTCCGCGCTTGCCGGTACGTTGCCGGCGTATGCGGCTGCCGCATCTCCACCGGGTGGACTTTCCGCGGTCGAGCCGCACTCCGCGTTCGATCAGCACACCTTTGACGGAGCGGTTGCGCGTCCGGCTCGCATCCGTCAAATGTGGGAGAACGTCGCGCTCAAACCCGGCGTTCTCGGCAATATCAAAAACTCGCTCAACGGCTTGCAATTCGGGTATGCGTACGCACCGAACGAGATCGCGAGCGCGGTCGTCAATCACGGTCCGTCTGCGGCCTACACGTACGGCGACGTCCTGTGGGAGAAATACCGGATTGCCGACTACGTCGGCTATAACAAACCGGTTGCCGACGAAAACCCGCTCCGCGTGGCCGCAACGAAAGTCGAAGGGTTGTTTGGCCGCGGCGACGCGCAGGCCGCGCCGGTGACGAAGAACCCGTTCTATCACCGCAAGAGCAAGCCGGCCGCGAGCGATCCGCCGGACGACGAGGATAGCGCCTACCAAGACGCATCGATTCAAGCGCTGCAAAGCCGCGGCGTCGTTTTTCTGACGTGCCATACCGCCGTCATGGAGCAATCGAAATCGCTGATAAAAGGCGGCTTCGCTCCCAGCGGCATGACGGCCAAGGACGTCGCGGCCGATATCCTCACGCATCTCATCACGGGAGCGATCGTCGTTCCGTCCGGCGTCGCGACGGTCGCGGT